>NZ_JAMBLP010000020.1:0-63853 GCF_023336985.1 Marseilla massiliensis
ATAATAGGCGGCGCTTGTCGCAGCACGGCCTGAAAGCCCTGACGCCCCGAGGGCCGTTTAGGCCGCACAGGCATGCCGGCATAGCAACATGGCGCCCCAGCATGCCAGGACAACAGGCAGAGGCATTGGCAGAAAAATGTTTACCCTAACCCCAGCCCTACCGATACCGCAGCGCAAAACGGCACGAAACGCACCACAATACGGGCCGTTCGGCCGTGAAAAACGGCCCGTATCGCAAAGGGCAACGGGCAACGCCGCAACAGCCTGTGGGCCACGACGTTGCGGCGCCACACCGAAACGGACATGCCGAGAAATAATGTTTACACCTCGAACGTTAGTTTTTTCAACCCATAACCATTAAAATTTACCGATAAAAATGCTATTTTTGTGGAATAACAATATCAATATTCCACCATAGCCACGCAAGTGCGCCACCACCGGCCGGCTTGTGGCAAAAGCATGGCAAACGAACTGACGAAACAAAATCACCCTATTAACCACAAAGAATCATGAGAGCCATCGACTTTTACAAGCCTCGCGCTGTCACCGCAACAGCCACAGACGGCCACGCCACAGCAGGACGGAGCCACCGGCAACACAAGGACGGCCTCTACGGCACAGGCGGGCTACCGGCCATCCACACGCCAACAATTGCGTGAGGCACGCCAACCATAACATAATAACGACTAAAAACAACAGCAACATGAAAGGAAAACGAAACACAGCGGCAAGGCTGGCAGCGGCAATGACGATTGCCCTGGCGGCCACGGCATGCAGCAATGACGGCAATGCCCCCGCGCTCACCGACCCGCAGGAGATGTGCAACCCCAAACTTGTAGGCTATTCACAGCAAGTGACCGTGAACGGCACCGACACCTACAGTTGCATGGTGGAGTTTGCGAAGAATGCAGACGACACCACGAAGATGGACATGAAGATAGTTGGCATAAGCCCCGACAAGACGGAGTGGAACGCCACCGTGACTACCGTTCCGGCCGAGGGCTGCGTGAGGTTCGCGGGAACCGACAGCACAGACAACTACCGCCTCAGCGTGGAAGGCACATGGACGCCTCCGGCCAACGGCGAGACGTATGCCACGGTGAGGGCAGCCTGCAGGATAGAGAGGCGCGGCAGCTTCCCGGCACTGGGCCGCAAGCTCACGTTCCCGTTCACCGACGGATGGGCCAACACCTACGTCAGCGGGATGGACGAGGTGGAATATGAGGGTCAGAAGTACAGCGCAAGCATGGCCGTAGACAGTGCCATGACTTACATAGCGCGCCAACTGGCACGCGACTACGAGGCCCTGGAACTGTGCTTCAACCAAGACGGCACGCTCACGGTGGGGCTGAGGGGGCACGGCGCTCTCCAGGCCGAACCGTGGATGACGTTCAAGTACTGGCTCGACGGCAACACAGTGACAGTAGAGATAGACGACGAACAGGCAGCGAAAGTGGAAAACGACTGGTTTGGCGAGATGGACGCCCTGTGGTGGGAGCCCTTGTTTGCCGGCAGCTACGGGCGCAACACCCTCGTGCTGAAGTTCAACCAGCAGCGCGACTATATGTCGATGCTGCTATGCGGCCACGACTTCTCGGCCGCCATGCGCATGTACTCAAAGGGCAACGGCACACGGATGGCCGACCCACGGGGCAGCAAGTGGGTGAAAATAGCGGCCAGGGCCATGAACGACGACTGGATTGTTACATGCAAATCTGAGCCATTGGCCAATTGAGTTTGCCATCAGCCGCCGCACCAAAGGCCGCAATGGGGTTTGCGGCCCAGGCCCGGGCTACAGCCTACATTCACGTCAACGCCATCCGACGGGCTTGGGATGCAACGGCCCGGATGCAACAGAGACGGCCCGCCACAGCGTGTGTGGCGGGCCGTCTTGCCTGTCAGGCCGGGCTGAGAAGCTGTCTGTTTACATTTTTAAGTAGTTGTTGTCGGCGCCGCCCCGGGTGGCCCTGCAGCCATGGCCGCACGCCCGCCTTGCGGCAAACCGGCCGTGCACCCGGCCAGGCAGCCAATCCGGCCTCGAATTCCGGCCCCGGCAGGCAGCGGAATGTATAGCAACAGCCTCCGAAAGCCAATGGCTCAATATCCCGGGTTCTGCATTTTCTCCTTCTCTTCCTTGCTCAGCGAAGCCCCGCCCGCATTGGTTATGCCGTCGAGGAACGACTGCGGTATGGGACGGTAATAGTGCTTGGCAGGGTCGAACTTGCCTATTCCGCGCTGCGAGCCGTCGTTGAACGCATTCCAGCGAGCCTCGAGCGTCTTGGTGCGGGCCAGGTCTTCCCAACGCTGGCTCTCGCCGATGAGCTCGCGGGTGCGCTCGTTGAGCAGGAAGCACATCATCTTCTCTGCGTCGGTGTTGCACTTCAGGGCCTCGTATATGGGCTTGTCGGCCTCGGAGTTCAATATGTCGGCCACGCTGCCCAGGTGCATCCGGCCCTTTGTCGAGGCTGTGGTCACAGGCATGTTGTTAGACTCGAAGTAGGTGTTCTCGTCGGTATAGATGGCACCCTCGGCCGAGAATCCGCCGCCTTTGTTGGCACAAACGGGGTTTTTCTTGTATGCCTGGCCTCCGTCACGGCTCACCGAGCGGTCTTCACCCTCGGCATATCCGGCGCGGTCGCGCACCATGTTGAGATATACTATGGCCTTGTCGTAATCGCCCTTGCGTATGTATGCCTCGGCCACCATCAGCACGTCGTCGGCCGAACGGGCAATGATGGCGTCGCGGGTTCCAAACTGCGAGGCAACAGAGTTGCGCGCGCCGTCGCGGAACTTAGACAGTGCCACGCCGCGGTTGTGGGGATAGATGGTGTAGTAGTTGCCCGAGTGGGTGGTGTTGTCACGGGCCGTGTTCCACTGGAAAGGCTGGCCCGCATAGTAGCGCACAAACGTGTGCTCGGGGCAAACCTTGCCGTCTTTGAGCACGTAATCCTCCGACTTGGTCTCACGTCCGTCCTTGTCGTGACCCGGAGTGAAGCGCGGGTCGCCCGGATTGTTTACTATATACTTGAGCCCTATCTGCCCTCCGACAAACCGATGCTCGCCGGCCTTGGCTTCGGCAGGATACTCGCCGGGGTTCCTGGCCATGGCATCGGCATCCCACTTAGGGGCGCCGTTGGTGTAGTTGCAGCCGTACTTGGTGACAAACGACTTCCAGAAACGAGAGTCGTTGACGCGGTCGAACACCTGCATGGCATACTCGGTGGCACTGACATAGCTGAACTCGCGGTCGCCGGAGATGTCGCGCTTCATGCCGGCCAGGTTCTGGTAAACCGACGGGAAGCACAGGTGCATCTGGTTGCCGAAGCGCCCCCAGGAGTCGCTGTTGTCCGAGAACTGGGCCGCCAAGACCACTTCGGCCACCTTCTCGTTGGCCCCGTCGGGCTCGGTGTAATCCCAAAGCTCCTGGAAGTTGGCGCACAACGGGTGGGCCTTTATCACCTCGTCGCCATACCTTATGACCGCTGCCAGGTCGGCATCTTTATAGGGGGCGTTCCAAGAGTCGTGCAGCTCGGAAGCGCGGAACAGGTGGGCCTTGGCCAGGAAGTGGGCCGCAGCCGACTTGGTGAGCCGGCCCAGCTGGTTGTCCTCGGGCTTTTCGGGCAGCAAGCTGTACGCCCGCTCAAAGTCGGATATTATCTGTGCGAAGCATTCCTCCTCGGTGTTGCGCGTGTAGGTGTAGTTTATCTTGCCGTTGCTCGGCTCGAGCTTGAGCGGAACGCCGCCAAACTGCTTTACCAACTCAAAGTAGGCGTAGGCCCGGAAGAAGTAGCCCTCGCCCAGGCGCCAGCCATACTTGTCGCTGCCCTTGCTGTAGTAGCGCTCCACGTTCTGTATCAATATGTTGGCAGGCTCTATGGTTCCGTACATGTTGTCCCACAAAGGCTGGTTCGACGACGTCTCTCCCGAGTTCAGGTCTGAGCCATAGTGGTTCCATGCGGCCATGTCGTTGTTGCCGCCCGTGAACTCGTCGATGCCCATGTTGTACATGTTGTAGCCCCAGACATAGTTGAACTTGAACTTCAGCTTCTGGTATGTGCCCGTGGCCAAGTCGTTGAGCCCCGCCTCGGTATTGAAGTATGCGGTGCCCTTTTCCGTTATCAACTCCTCGTCGAGGAACGATTCGCTGCACGACGTCACGGCTGTTCCCAATGTCGCCCCCACAAGGATGGACGCGAAGAATATCTTGTTTGTTTTCATTATGAATCTTCTTTTTTAGAATCCGATGTTTAATCCGATGACCCAACTCCTTATCGTTGTGCCCGACCCATAGGTCGTTGTGTTGTTGTCATAGCTCATGAGGTCGGTGTCGAGCCACTTGCATTTCTTGTAGATGGTGAAGGGGTTCATGGCCTGAACGTACACCTTGAGGTTGCTCATGCCGATCTTTCCCGCGATGGCCTTGGGGAAGGTGTAGCCCAGCGAGATGTTGCGCATCTTGATGTACGAGCCGTCTTGGTAGTTCATCGAGCTCGAGTAGGCATCGGCCGACTGCCCGTTTGAGCCGGGCGAATAGTACTCTGCATCCTCATTGGCGCCCTTTACCCAGTAGTCAAGGTCGCGCATGGCATACATGCCGCCCAGGGTTTCGGCTCCCTTGGGCACTGTAAACTTCCACCGGGCGTATATGAAGAACGACAGTTCAAAGCTCTTGTAGCTCAACGTGTTGTGCCATCCGCCCGACCACCGTGGCCTTACCTTGCCAACAATCTCCCTGTCGTTGGCGTCAATCTTGCCGTTGTTGTCGGTGTCTTTCACCTTTATCTGGCCGGGCTTGCGTCCGTACTTGGCCGCCTCTTCGGCCTCCGACGACTTCCAGATGCCGTCGTAGACGTAGTCATAGTACACGCCTATCTCCTCGCCGACAAATAGACGGTCGTTCACATTTTCCTCGACGCCGTTGTTAAGCTTGTCTACCCGGTTGCGGTCGATGGTCCATGTGAGGCTGGTAGTCCACGTAAAGTCTTTCGTCTTCACCGGTATGGCGTTCAGCTGCAGGTCGACGCCCCAGCCGGATGTCTCGCCCACGTTGGCGAAAGTGCTGACATAACCCGACAGCGACGGTATGGTCGTGGCCAGTATCAGGTCGGTGGTCTTGTTGTGGTAGTAGTCTACGGTACCGCTGATGCGGTTGCCTATGAACCCGAAGTCGAGCCCTACGTTCCACTGCCGTGTCTTTTCCCAGCCGAGGTCGAGGTTGGCCATCTTGTTTGGGTTCTTTGCCGATGCGTCGGAAGGCAGGTATCCCACCGACGTCGACTCGCCCCAGGTGTACACGTTTGACTGCACGGCGCCCTGCGTGGCGTATGCCGACACGGCATAGTTGCCCGAAACGCCATAGCCCAGGCGCAGCTTCAGGTTGCTCACCCACTCGGCCTTCTGCATGAAACGCTCTTCGGTGACGCGCCATCCGAGTGCCACCGACGGGAACGACGCCCACTTGTGGCCGGGGGCCAGCTGCGATGCGCCGTCGGAGCGCACACTGGCGGTCAGCATATACTTGTCGGCATAGGTGTAGTTGATGCGCGCCATGTATGAAGCCAGCTGCGTCTCGGTAAGCCCGGTGGTATACTGCAGCGGCTTGCTCAGCGAGCTCGTGTTCCACCAAAGCTCGTCGGCACTGGCCACGTAGGCCTTGATGTTGCCGTTCTCATAGTGGTACTTGGAAGCGCTCTGCAACAGGGTTATGCCTATGCGGTGGTTGTCGGCAACGGTCTTGTTGTAATAAATGAGGTTGTCGAGCGTCCAGGCCACCTTGTTCGAGGGATTATACTGAGCCACGTTGTTGCCGTCGCCGTTGATGCCCTCGGCCGCGTTGGCAATGCCCAGACGGTAGTATTGGAACTCGGGGCCGAACTGCAGGCGGTATGACAGTCCGTCGAGCGGCGCCCACACCTTTCCGAAGTCCACCTGCGCATAGGCGCTGCCATTGATGCGGAAGTCGTTGCGCTTGTTGGTGTTGTACCTCAACTCGTCGATGGGGTTGATGATGTTTACGTTGTACGACCACGGGTTGCGTATGTATTTCCCGTCGGAATCGTATGGCACCGTCCATGGAATCATGCCGTTCAACGCCGAATAGTAATCGCCGGCACCTGTCACCGACTTGCTGTAGTTGTAGCCGTAGTCCTGCACGCCGTACGAAGCGTTCATGGTGAAGCCCAGGCGCAACGGATCGACAGGGTTGGCCTCGAACGACGTGTTGAGCGTGTAGCGCTGGTATTTCTGCCCCGGCTGCACCCCCTTCTGGCCCAGGTAGCCGAAAGAGCCATACCCCTTGAACTTGTCGGTGCCGCCCGATGCGCTCAGCGTGTGCTCGTTGGTGACGCCCGTCTGCTTGCCGTGCGAAGTCCAATCGTACGAGCCCACCAGCTCGGGATGGTACTTGCCGTCTACCCATGCCTTATCGATGTTGGCCCAGCTTGCCGGCTCTCCGCCAAACAGTTTCTGGTCGCTGGCATAGTCGGGGGCAAACTCCGAGTTGGGGTCGCCGTAGCCGCCATAGTTGTAGGCCGCACGGCGGGCATAGTCCAACCACTGGCGGGCGTCCATCATCCTGGTCACGTCGTGCAGCGTAGATATGGTCACGGCACCCGAATAGTTGAGTGTCACCTCGCCGGCCTTGCCCTTCTTGGTGGTGACAAGCACCACGCCATTGGCTCCGCGGGCACCATATATGGCCGTGGCCGAGGCGTCTTTGAGCACCTCGATGCTCTCGATGTCCTGGGGGTTGATGTTTTCAATGCCGCCGTTTTGTATGATCATGCCGTCGACCACATACAGCGGGGCGCTGCTTGCTCCGATGGAACGCTGGCCGCGGATGGTGATGCGGCCCACCGTGCCGGGGCGTTGCGAGTTGGTGATGTCCACGCCGGCCGTCTTGCCCTGCATGCCCTCAAGGGCGTCTTTCACCGGCATGGCCGTCAGCGACTTGGAGTCCAGGTGCACCAGGGCGCCCGTGACGTCGCTCTTGCGCTGCACTCCGTAGCCCACAACGACCACCTCGTCGAGGGCCTTGTTGTCTTCCTGAAGCGTCACCCTGATGTCTGTCTTGCCCGCTGTGCTCACCCTCTGAGAAATGTAACCGACGTAGGACACTTCGATAACGGCGTCCTTGGCCACACGCGACAGGGTGAATCCGCCGTTGAGGTCGGTGACCGCGCCGTTTGCCGTGCCCACAACCTTTACCGTGGCGCCTATCACCGGCTCGCCGGAATTGTCGACCACAAAACCTTTCACAGTCCTTACTTGCTCCGCTATTGCTGTGGCAGCGCCAACCTGGCCCATCCCCAAGGGTGGGAAAGCTAAGGCTGAACATAACAAAACGGCAGGCAGGGCAGTGTGTTTTGAAAACAAATCTTTACCCATTTTTAGTTCGTTTTAAGTTAATTTACTATTGGCGTTAATTGGTTTTTGCTTGAATTGCTCTTGCAAAGTTATGCCTTTTAAATGTGGCATACACTAAATTATTTGACGTCTGTCTGCATTATTTGTCCAATAATACACAAAACAGGAGTTTTGGTAGATATTATTTCTGAATATGAACTACCGAAACAGTATTTAAAAACTGCCACATTATTTAACCCAAACCGTATATATGAACTTAAGCCAACGCCTTGCCGACTGCCGCGCACATGGGTCTGCCTGCTTGCGCAGAGCCCACGGGCCACCATTGGCCATGCCGCAAAGGCAGATGGCGGCCAAGGAAATCGGATGTTGTGGGGGCCGGGCTGACGCCAGGGGGCAAACGGGGCGGTGGGCTAAGGCAGCCGGGGTGAGAGCCGTGGGGAAACCTTGGCATGCGCGCCACAGCCACGGCCCATGGCTGCCACGGCGGCACTGCAAGCCGCGGCGGCCATGGGCCACGGCTGCGAATTTACATTACATTTTATAAAAAAGGTCGTATTGTCGGCCGAAACGGGCCGTGCTGCAACCCAAGACGGGCCGTTCCACAACGTGAAACCGGCCGTATTGCACGGCAAAAGCCGCCCTGTCCGGATGGCACACTGCAAACCAGGCAGTTGGCCAACGGGCGGGACGGCTTTCGGAAGGTAAAAAACATTTTACAGCCACGGGCGCGGCCACGGCCGGGCCGCCCCGCAGCTGTGGGTCAGAGCGGAGCGCACGCGCTGGCCAGCCAGCTGCACTCGTCGGCGGTGAGCAACGGCGAGAGGCGCTCGTAGACCGTGGCGTGGTAGCCGTCGAGCCATTCGCGCTCGCCGGCGGTGAGCATTTCGGCCACTATGGGCTCGCGGTCGATGGGGCACAGCGTCAGCGGCTCGAAGGCCAGGAAGCGGCCACACTCGGTCTCGGCATGGGGAACGATGAGCAGTGTGTTCTCAGTGCGCACGCCGAAACGCCCTGCGAGGTATATTCCGGGCTCGTCGGTCACGGTCATGCCCGCACGCAACGGGGCCGGCTTCCACTCCATGCGTATCTGGTGGGGCCCCTCGTGCACGTTGAGGTACGAGCCCACTCCGTGGCCCGTGCCATGCAGGTAGTTGAGGCCCTCGCGCCATAGCGGCTCGCGGGCTATGGCGTCTATCTGCGTGCCCGAAGCCCCGTCGGGGAAGACGGCGCGCTCGAGGGCTATGTGGGCCTTGAGCACAAGGGTGTAGACGCGGCGCTGCTCTTCGGTTAGCGGGCCGAGGGCGATGGTGCGGGTGATGTCGGTGGTGCCGTCGAGATACTGAGCGCCGCTGTCTACGAGCAGCAGCCCTTCGGGGCGCAAGGGGGCATCTGTGGCCGGTGTGGGCTCGTAGTGCACTATGGCACCGTGGTCGGCGTAGGCCGAAATGGTGTCAAACGACGGCCCGCGGTACAGCTGCTGCCCGGCGCGCAAGGCCTCAAGGCGGGCGGCGGCGCTCATCTCGGTCTGGCCGCCGGCCTCGACAGCCGGGCGCAGCCAGCGCAGGAAGCGCACCATGGCCACGCCGTCGCGAAGCATGGCACGGCGGAAGCCCTCGATCTCGGCGCCGGTCTTCACGGCCTTCATGGCTGCCACGGGCGACGGCAGCCCAACCACCTCGACCCCGCGCACGGCGTTGAACAGCGTGTGGCAAGTGGCGGCGGGGTCCATGAGCAGGCTGTACTCGCCGTAGGCCCTCAAGGCCCGGGCCACGTCGGCATACGGGGCAACGCCCACACCGACAGAGGCAAGGTAGGCGGAAACCTCGGGCGAGAGTTTGGCCTGGTCGACGAAGAGCGTCGTGCGGTCGCCCTCCATCAGCAGGTAAGCCACGAAGACGGGGTTGCAGTGAACGTCGGTGCCGCGCAGGTTGAGCGTCCATGCAATGTCGTCGAGCGACGACATGAGCATGCCGCAGGCGTGGTCGGCGCGCAGGGCCGCGCGCAGCCTCGACAGCTTAGACACGGCCGTCTCGCCGGCCAGGCTTTCGGGGTAGATCTCAACGGCACCGCGGGGCAACGGCGGGCGCGAAGTCCACACCGGCGCCAGGGCGTCGAAGTTGGTGCGCAGGGTGATGCCGCCCCGGCTGCGGAGCTCGGCGGCAAGGGCATCGACCATGGAGGCAGGCGCAGCCATGCCGTCGATGCCGGCCGCCGTGCCACCGCTCACGGCAAGCTGACGGGCAATCCACTCGGCAACGCCGGGAGTGCCGTCGACACGCTCGCGCATGAGCACATAGCCGGTGCCGCGAAGGGCCTCCTCGGCAGCTATGAAGTAACGCGAGTCGGTCCACAGGGCGGCAGCGTCCAATGTCACCACCGCCGTACCGGCCGAACCGCCAAAGCCACTCACCCACTCGCGGCACTTCCAGTGGTCGGGCACGTACTCGCCGCAATGAGGGTCGGTGCTGGGAAAGATGAAGGCGTCGAGCCGCTCGCGCCTCATCACCTCCCGCAACTCAGTCAATCTGTTTTCAATGTTATCATCCATCGCGTGAAATTGTAAATTAGACTTTACAAAGGTATTACTTTTCAGAATTAATAACAAATTAAAGCCCATATAAACACACAGCATACACTTTTTTTTCTTAACTTTGCGCTGAATTTGAGTGACCAGGAACGTTTAATCATTATATAATAAAGATTATGGCATTTTTAACTAACGAAAAACTGACAATCGTAGGCGCAGCCGGCATGATCGGCTCAAACATGGTTCAGACAGCCCTCACCATGGGCCTGACAAGTGACATCTGTCTTTACGATGTGTTCTCACCGGAAGGCGTTGCCGAGGAAATGCGCCAGAGCGGGTTCGGCGATGTGAAGATCACAGCCACCACCGACCCCGAGGAAGCATTCACCAATGCCAAGTACATCATATCATCCGGCGGAGCTCCACGCAAGGCCGGCATGACCCGCGAAGACCTCTTGAAAGGCAACTGCGAGATAGCCGAGGGTCTTGGCAAGAACATCAAGCAGTATTGCCCCGACGTTAAGCACGTGGTCATCATCTTCAACCCGGCCGACCTCACCGGACTCGTTACACTGCTGTACTCCGGCCTGAAACCATCGCAGGTGACAACGCTGGCCGCCCTCGACTCAACACGCTTGCAGAGCGCCCTGGCAAAGAAGTTCAACGTGATGCAGAGCGAGGTTAAGGGATGCGCCACCTACGGAGGCCACGGCGAGCAGATGGCTGTGTTCGGTTCACACGTGACCATCGACGGCCGCAAGCTGACCGACATCATCGGCACCGACGAGTTCCCCGAGGCTGAGTGGGAGCAGATGAAGAAAGACGTTACACAGGGCGGTGCCAAGATCATCGAGCTCCGCGGACGCTCTTCATTCCAGAGCCCTGCCTACCTGTCGGTAGAGATGATACGTGCCGTCATGGGCGGCGAGCCGTTCAAGTACCCTGTTGGCACATACGTAAGCAACGACAAGTACAACCACATCATGATGGCCATGGCCACCACGCTCGACACCACCGGTGCACACTATGAGGTTCCGCAGGGCACTGCCGAGGAGAACGCCAAGCTTGACGCAAGCTACGAGCACCTCTGCAAGATGCGCGACGAGCTGGTTACACTGAAAATCGTTCCGGCCATCTCGGAGTGGAGCAAGGTTAACCCCAACCTGTAATCAACATCCAGCAAGATAAAACAACTAAAAAATGGCGCAGGCATCACATTGCCCGCGCCATTTTTTTGCCAACCGGCGCCGCCCAAGTGCCCTAAGCCTCCTAGGCTTCCTAGGCTTCCTAAAAATCCTAAGCTTCCTAAGCCTCCCATCCTCCCTAGTCTTCCTAAAATTCCCTCTTCACTTCCTCCCTTTTCGGCTCTGCAGCCTCACACGCGTCATCTCCTCCCTTATGCCACCCCGCTCAACGAAGTCGCATTTCAGCCTCTCTATCAAACCGCGCAGCAACACATCAGCCTGATAAATCAGCGTAATAGCAATGTTAGCGATGGCAGTATCGGTGCGCACAGCAATAGCCTTGCGATAAAAAGCGGACTCATTGTGAGCCATGCAAGCCCTCCGGCATTGCTCATATTTATCCGAGCCAGGCAACCATAACTCAAGGTTGCGAACCCGCAGATAGTCCTTGTAGTCAAGTAGCAACTCCTGCAGACTGGCACGGGCCACATTCACAAGCTTAATGGCAGTCTCGCACGACGTCGCGCCGGCCTCAACGCCCTCAGCAATATTCTGCTTACCGCTGCGTGCAGCCTGCACCATCTGGTCGACAGTACGGTCACCCCGGCCAAGAAAGCGATGTGCAAAATAGTAAGTGACATCATATATACACTCACTCTTCTGATACGCCTTCAACCGGTCATAGTTTTGTGTCAGCGGAATAAAGTCACGCTTCGGGTCAATCATAGGCTTGTCATTTATCGGTAGGTATTTTAGTAATATTCGCGCACAGAAGACATCGAGATGCGCAAAGCGCCTTATAGCACAGAGGAAACATCCGGCCATATCAAGGAGCAAGCAACCCAACGCCCACTCAGCCGCCCCTCTCTCGCTCACAGGAGCCAAGGTAACGGGCGCCTCGCGCTTCCAAACAGTAGTCCTAAGCTTCCTAGGATTCCTAGGATTCCTAAGCTTCCTAAGCTTCCTAAAAGCCCCAGGCCTCCTAAGCTTCCTAAGAGCCCTAAGCCTCCTAAGTTTCCTAAAAGCCCCAGGCTTCCCAGGCCTCCTAAGCCTCCTACTCTACAGCTTCACCATAAACCGCTCGCGGTCGACAATAAAGCGCAGGTGAGTTCCCTCGCCAATCACCTTGTCGCCCTGAAGAGCTATGACATTAAAGTAAAGCTTGCGGCCGTCAATCTTCTCGAGAGTGGCGCGAGCCCTCACCTCAGCCCCGACAGGCGACGGCGCAAGGTGTGAAGACGAAATCTGCCCGCCAACAGTAGTGCTACCCTCGGGCAACTCTGCTGCCACGGCAAGCATGGCAGCATTTTCCATCAATGCAAGCATGGCGGGTGTAGCTAATACCGGCATGTCGCCCGAACCAAGGGCGATGGCAGTGTTGGCGTCGCTGACGACCACACTGCTTGTGTGTGAAAGTCCTGTCTCTAACATAAGATAATATTCTAAGCAAACCCAAAATTAATAAATATCCCGAAAAGCGCAAAACAAAACGACACGCTTTTGAGGAAAATAAACTAATTTTGCAATATCAAACAAATAAACAACAACGCAAAAGAAATGGCACTGATAAAACCAATCAACGGACTGACACCCCATTGGGGTAAAGACTGCTACTTCAGCGAAAACGCCACCATCGTGGGCGAGGTGACCATGGGCGACGAGTGCTCCATCTGGTTTAACGCCGTGGTGCGTGGCGACGTGGCCCCCATAACCATCGGCCACCGCACCAACGTGCAGGACGGAGCCTGCATCCATGTGACCAACACCACAGGCCCAACGGTGATAGGCAACGATGTGACCATCGGCCACAACGCCACGGTGCATGCCTGCACCATCAACGACGGGGCCCTCATAGGCATGGGAGCCACACTGCTCGACGGATGCGAGGTGGGCCGCGGAGCCGTCGTGGCAGCCGGCGCCCTGGTTCTTCAGGGCACAAAGATAGGCGACCACGAACTGTGGGGCGGCGTACCGGCCAAGTTCATCAAGATGGCGCGCGAAGGACAGGCGGAAAGCTTCGCCCAACACTACGTGGAATACTCAAGGTGGTACCGCCCGGTGACGCCACAGCCCTGACAGGCTTGCGGCGCACACCGACAAGCACCGCCCATCACTTCAGGCCAAGCACTGTCCTGGCTGCATTGTTGTCGGGGTCTATCTCGAGAACCATCTCCCAGTAGACGCGGCCGCGGGCGCGCTGCTTGGCCACAAAGGTGTAGTAATAACCAAGGTAATGGCAGGCTGCCTTCATGCGCTCGTCGGCAAGGCTCGTGCGATCGGGCATAGCCTCGACAACGGCAATGAGACGTTGCGCATAAGGCACGCCAAGCCCCTTGGCCGACTCAGGGTCCTGGCCGTTGGCCAATGTAAGCTGGCGGTATAGGGCATAGTCGGCATTCGCAGGGAAACGCTCCGACATGACCGTCAGCACCGAGTCGGCACGGCGCCATGCCTCAGCGCGCCCCTCACCAGAAAGAGTGTCACCCTTCTCTATGTATATCTCAGCCAGCAGGTTAAGGTCGTAAGCAGAAAGCAGACTGTCTTTCTGACGCTTGTCTATGTAAGCCAAGCACGCAACCTCGGCCTTGTCGTAATCGCCAAGCTCCCTGTAGGCCTTCACAATCTCCTGCATGGCCGTGACCTTGTCTTTCTCTGTGGCATCGTCAAACGAAGCCACCTTGCCAAACATGTCTACAGCGTCGGCGTAACGCTGCTTGCCAAGGTAAGCATAACCGTAGTACAGATAGTCTTTCGACTGAATGTCGGCGGTGTCGGCATCATGAAACAGGAGACCGGCAAACTCCAGGGCCTCATCATATTTCTTCAAGTCGGTATAGTTCCAGAATGCCAGACGGTCAAGGGCCGCATTACCCGGAAACCGGCCATGGCCATAAAGGGCCACGCCAAGGCTGCTGTCGAAATTGCCCAACAGGTAATGGTAGATGGCATAACTCACAAGGTCGTCGACATCCATGCTGTCCCTGTCGGCCTTGTCGTAAAAGCCGATGGCGCGCCTCACGTCAGACCTCCGCTCGTAGGCCCGGGCAACAGCCAGCTCCACAGGGTAAGCGGGCAGGCAGTCGCGAATGGACGACATGGTCGAAACAGCCGCAGAAGAATCGGCATCGAGTGCCACGTCGAGGTAAGACAGGTAGCCGTCGGGCACAAACTTGTCGGCTGCGATGGCACGCCTGTACCAGTCGAGGGCTGCATCGCGGTTGCCCATGGTCAGCTGTATGTCGCCGCCGTGGATATATGCCGGCACATAAGAACGGTCGTTGGCTATGGCCAGGTTGATGTATTTATATGCGTTGGCACTGTCGCGCGTTACAAACGTGTAATACATCTGACCCTCAGGGCGCGAAAACGAATAATAAGCCTTCGCAATGCCGGTGATGACTTCGCTGTTGTTGTCAAACTTCTTGTATATCTTCTCTACGTACGGGTCAAGCACATTCTTATAATGAGAGTATTTGCGCACCACGCTGTCTAAGGCTGCCATGGCGGCCTCGGGGTCGCTCTGGGCCGACAAAGGCAACGAAGCCGCAAACACGACTGCAGCCAATGATAATCTGAAGAACTTAATAATCATAACGCTTTGGAACAAACACGGAACTAAAAATCATACTGCAAACCGAGGTTTAACGTCTCGAGATGCTTTGTGCCAAGGAAGTTGATGCCGGGCAAGTCAAACTTGCGCCACACATAAAGGGTCGGAGAAAGATAGACACTCCAATTGGGCGTGACATGGGCAGTGAGGCGCACGCCTACGTTGGCGCCAAACACAGTCTTGTTGTCAACAGGCTTTGCCAGCGCAGTGCTGTGGCCCTCGGGCAACGACTCTGACTGATGCAGCGAAGCCGACTCTCCCCAAAGCATAAACAACGAGGGGCCGGCATATGCCACGGCACTGAATACGCGCCCGGGCCTGTAGCCTCCCATAAGCTCGGTGAAATCGAGCGAATAGTCCAGCGACACTATGCCCATGCCATAGCGACGGCGCCATACGCCCGAACGCCACGTGCGACTGGAGTTGCCGGCGGCATCGGCAGGCGCATAATCGTAGAACCCTGTCTTGTGCAGTGTGGGCACCGACTCATAGTCAAACGATGCACGCACAGCCGACAAGCGGTCGATGCGGAACTCACCCCATAGCTGGGCGTTGAACCCCATGCCGGCGCCGTCGAGCGCCGAGCGCGTATATCTGAGGCTTGTCCCCATGCCGGCACCGACACTGAAGCGGCTGTCGAGCACCCCGCTGACACGGCGCGACTTAGGCAATCGGTTGGCCGTGGTCACGGTAAGGCCCATGTTAAGCGAGAACCCTGTGTCGGTACATCTCATGCTGCGCTCTGCGTCTGAATAAGGAATGTCGTACACATACCATGCACCACGCGGTTCCACAAAGAACTGAAGGCCGGGCGACAACTGTGCCCAGGCATGGGCGCCCAACGCCCACGAGCCGTAAAAACGGTTAAGGCGCTCGGATGGCTCGTAACGCAATACACGGCCAAGTTCTCCGCCGAACAGCACATAAAAGCCGAAACGGGAATCCCATGAGAACCGCTTGGAAAACCCAAGGGGATTGACAAGGGCATCGAGGCGGGCGCCACCGTAGAACTTGTGGTACAGTTCGTCGTACGACGCGGTGCCGCTCATCACCTCCGACTTTGACGACCGGGCCGAACGCAATGAAGCCGTAAGCCGTAGACCGAGCACCGGCGACAACCACTTGCCGACAGACACCGACGTCTCGTGACCCACAGAGACGCCTTCGTCACCCGACGCGTCCATGAAATGTGGCCCGGCCGACAGTTCCATGAACCACGGCTTTCGCCACGACGAAGGAGTAGAGTCGGGCTGCAGGGCACCGTCGCCGTGCAGCTCACGCGCCAGCTTGCGACGCAGTGACTCGGGTATGGTATTGCCAAGATAATAGACATAGCTTATGCCGGCGCCGTAGAAAAAGTCGTACTTACGCCAGTTGAGCGTCTCGCTGACATCCATCTGGTCGGTGCCAATGCCTACGTAAGGCTCGAATGTGACGAATGCCTGGGGCCCTGTGTAAAACTTAAACTGTATGCCGAAGTGACCTTCCAAAGACTTGCGCCAGCCCGGCTTGTAGCGCTGGCGTGACAACTGTGCGCCAAGGCCGATGACGGACGACACGTCGAGCGGGCGCGTCGGGGCATAGCCGTCAAAATAAGAAGACAAGCTGAAAAGGTAATCAAAGCGTCCGCCTCCCTTTGCCAACATGAGGTTGTTGCCCTGCTGGTAGCCTAAGTCGCCGTGTAGCATCAATCTCAATGTGTTCAGGCGGTCCAACCGCTTGCCCACTCCGAAATGCACCGACGCCAATGCGCCGAACCCATAGTCGTCGGTTGGCGGCACCATCTTCTCGACACCGATGCCTCCCTCAAGGAACACACGGCTGTACCATGGTGAGCTGAGCTCTGACCCACGGTCAAGGTAACGGCGTTCCATGACATAGTCGAGGGCATTGAAGCCTGTCCCCTTGCCACCGCGCCTCGATGCCACTGTGTCGGCGGCGGCGCCACTGCCGGCCACCGGCCCCGAAGCTTCGGAACCGACAGAGTCGGCCACGGTGCAGGGCAGCTTCCTTACGGCCGCAACGCCACAGCCATGGGCCGGCAAAAGCCCCGACACCGAGCCGGCCAACGCCATTGGGACAAAGCACGACCCAAATAGCATCACCACAGATACAGGAATATACATTAACTTCATCTTACTATTTTGTCTCCTCTGTTTGTTTGTCTTGAACGGCTGGCGCTTCAGCATCGCTGCCGGAAGAAGGCGCGCTGCCGAAGCCGGCTCCATTGCCGGCCGCCTTGCTGCGCGACGCTGCGTAAAGCATGTCGAACTTACGGCGGTAGGCGTCGGCCTTGTCGTCATCGTATGGATATTTCTCACGAATGTCGTCGCTAACGTTTCCCTCGTTGGCATAAAGGCTCTTGTACTTAGGCTCCAGGTCGAAGCTGTGCTGGAAATAAGCCAGGAAGAACGGCGTACGGTCGGTGCCGGCAGCCTCTTGCAACTTGGCATGCCTCTCAAGAGCCTCCGTGTATTTTACCGCTGCAGCGGGGTCGGTGTTCTGAAGTTTCATGAACTCTACATCGGAAAGTTCCCTGAATCCGTCGTCGGCTATTCCCACGGGAGGCTCCTTGCCGGCCTCTTCGCTCCAAAGCAATCCCTTCAGATACCACTTCTTTGCATTCGAATCGTCCATCTTGTCGACCAAGGCCTCTGCCTCCTGTCGGGTCTTGTTAAGCTGAGAATGGAGCTCCGAAAAGATGATGGCCCTGTTGTCTGCGCTCAACTGCATGACATAAGCATAAGCCTCATTGCACATCTTTTCCTCCTCGGGGGTGCACTGCCCCTGTATATACTTGATGAAATAACGCTCAAAGTGGATAAACTTTTCGAGCTTCGACGTTATTGAATCCTTGGGAGCCCAGTCTACAAGATACTGCGCAGTGTCGAGTTTCTGCTCCTGGAAATATATTATAGCCTGATTGATGAGCATCTCGCGCAAGTTCTTGCGCACAGCCACGCCACCCTCATATTTGCTTGCTGGCACACGCCTGTCGGTGTAATCTATGAACGGGGCCAGTATTCTCGGGTCGGGCACGCCTCGCCTCATGCTGAGCAAAGCCATCCTGTTGGCCACGTACGGTGCGAAACGCAGCTTGTCGTATCCGGGCTGGGCGGTGATCTGGCGGTAAGCCATCTCCGTTATTGTGTCGAGTTCGGCCTTGTCCTTGACCGTAGCAAAGAGATTGTAATAATCTCCGTCAGAGAACCGTTTCTTCCCTGCGATATAGTCGGGCTTGAAACTGTAATAAGCCTCGACAGCCTCGTCGGGAGTCATCACATGGTCGCGCTCGTATGAATAAGAGCACTTCATCATGCGCTGGCCCGCCAAGACGGGTTGAATGACAGAGGCGTAGAACGGCAAGTTGCGCAAAGCCAAGTTTACCCTGCGGCTGTCGGTCGTTGCGACAACGTTGCGAACCATCGACACAATGGCCGTGTCCGTGCCGTTGCCCTCGAGTTCGGCAACAACATCCTGCCACGTATACACCTTCACCGTCGGCGCCGGCAGCTGCACGTCGGCGCCCGGGCCGAGGCCGCTCTTTATTATGGACAATGCACGGGCTGCACGCTTGCCTGCCAGCGCCTTGTTGCTCTCATAGATGCCATCGGGCGAGGCAGACCCCTCGACACGCACACGGAACAGCTTGTCGCCATACGACTTGAGCTCGTCGATGAGCTTGCGGAACTCAACGTCATTCAGCGAATCGGTAGTGAGCCTGTCGGTGCCAACCTCAAAAGTAAGCATAAGGTTGCGTGGCACTGTGGTAAACTGCGACTCGGCCTCAACCTTGAAGTCAGTTATGTCGAGTGGCGCCGAAGCCACAGACAGGTCGAGGAACTTGAACGGGCGGAAAGCCAGGCACGACCCCGTGCCCTCGCCACAATTATTATAATACTCACGATGGAAATCCTCGAGCACACAGTAATAAGCCCCTTTGTAGGTCTTGTCCTTGTCGGGCTTCTTGAACGTCACTGTGGTGTCCATCGAGAATGGCTCGCCATCGGCCAGCACCACGGCATCCTTGTAAGCAAAGGCCAGCGGGTCTTTGCCATAATAGTCAAAGCGCATGCGCCTGTCCTGCATCTTGTGGTATTCGCCGCCCTCATACACCATGGGCTCCAAGTAAGCTATGGTGTCTTCCGTCTGGCAGTCAATGGCCATGGGCTGTATGATGAGGCGCGAGTCGTCTTTGGTCCATCCTTCAGGCAACACTACGTTGACGCTAAACTGTGTCTCATAGCCGGTGTCCATGCTCGGCACCTTCTTGAATGTGGGCTTTATTATCCTACGGCGCCCGTCGACAATGATGTCGCGCAAGGCGCGCCGCATGCGCACCACGATGTCGTACCGCGTCTTGCCCTCGACAATCTCAAACACCTCGGCCTCTTCCTCGTCGCAGAACACCACGACGGCCTGGCCTGCCATGACCGAGAGGTCGAACGAGCCATTGGGGCGCGAGTCTTTCCACGAGGCCCCGCTGGCAACGATGGCATTGTCTATCTCTGCGCCCGTGGCACCGATGGCGTTTACGGCAGCCACGGCCTCCACAAGGCTGTTCTTCACCTTTATCGCCCGCTTCAACGACTTGAACGTGGCATACCTTACCTGCGAGTATGTCTTGCCGTTGTTGGTCAACTTGGCCACTTGGCACGACACATGCATGGGTGCATCCTGTGCGGCCGCATTGCCGACGCCAATACACGACAGCACCATGGCGACAACGACAGCGTAGAATCTAAATACCTTTATCCCAAAAACCATGAAACTCATTTTAATATGTACACCACAGACACACCTATGCGCGTTGGCAGCAGGCAATAGCCGCTGGCGTTGGCCTGTGCCGTCCCGCCGTAGCTGTAGTCCTGGTCATAGTTGTCCGACTCAAAATACTCCTTCTGCCTGTAAGCCACCAATCCCACACCGGCGTGCAAATCGATGTTCACCCTGCTCGATAGTGGTATGACATAGCCAAACGTCAGGCCCAGGCCTACGGCATAACCGTCATACACCTTGCCCTTCCACGTGATGTCGTACTGGGTGCCCAATGCCCCGACGCCCACAAAATGGCGGTGCATGGGGCGCCCTGAGAAATAGTAACGCCACTCGGGCTGTATGCCGACAATCTTCATAGTCTTGCCCCAGGGGTTGTGGTTGCCAAAGAGGTTGAGACTGATGGAAGAGCGCTCGCACACCACCAGCTCGGCCCCTACGGACGGGGTCTGCAATGCATCCATCAACACATCTGTGCTCACAGCCACCATCTGCGCACGCGACGTGCTGCAGGCAAAAGCCATCAAGGCGGCAAAGACAAGTTTATTCATTTTTCTTTTTCAGTTATCTGTTTGTTATTTCCCGCCAGAGGGAACGCCGGCGGCCGGCATGATTTGCTCAGGCCTGGGGTGGTCACTGCGCCCGGGCCTCTACGATATCCATTATGCCGGCGCCGCTCCGGGCTTGCCTCGCGGCAGACAAGGTGTCGAGGCCCATGCCGACAACCAGTTTCACATTGTACGACTTGCCGGCCTCAAAGGCCCTGCCGCCGGGCAGCCCAACTTCTTGCGGGGCACCATGGTACACGTTGCCCTGCCTGTCTCTCAGCGTCACGGCCACCCGGTAGCGGTGCTGTCCGGCCCCAGCCGGGGGCACCGGAAGCATGATGCCCTGTCCAACGGCCATCTCGACAGGCTTGCCGTCGGCCACCTGCATGAAGTAATCGCCATGCTCAAGCGGCCTGTCGCCTGTGCCGAGCAGCAAGAAGTCTTCCATCGCCGCTTTGTCGGCCCAGTCAAAAGACACCTTGCCATCTTCATTGCCGTCGGCCATGTCGGCCACCGTCAGCCGTGCCTCGGCCGGCACCCCTATCACCTTGACACTGTCTATAGCCATGTCGCAAACGGCATCAAGCTGCCCGTCGGCGTCGGCCACGGGCTGGGCCGTAAACGTCAGGCGCATCAGCTTGTGCTCAAAATGCACCGATGGCACATTGCCCTCGTTGCCTGGCCGCCTGAAATAAATGGCGCTGAAAGCCTCCGGGTCACTGCCCACGGCCTTGCCGTATATCAAGTCTTCCTTGCCCGTAAGCCTGATGACTGCCACACGAGTGGAGTCGGTTGCCTCTACGTTGCAGGTGCGAGGATGGTATGCATAGAACGAATAGCTGTAAACGCCATCGTTCGGATAGAAATATGGGCCGTCGGCAAATGCCATGTCCGTATGCGTGGCGTCGGGCGAGCGCCTGGCGTTGGCGGCCACGTTATCCAGCAGCACCGTGCTGCCACCCCACCCGCCGTCGGTGGCCCATGCCAAGCCGCCGTCGGCCGACACACCGGGCAAGAAGCCGCTGGCCAAGGCAAACACTCCGATGCTGTCGGCCTCAAACAAGCCGTCGGCACCCGACTCTATGCTTGCGCGCGTCAGGCCCGCAGCGGCAAGGCTCACCGCTACGTCGCCCGGGCTGTGGCTGGTGCCTCCGCCTGCGGCCATGCCCTCATCGTTGCTGCACGATGAAAGCATGGCCACCACGGTCAGCGCCAGAGAGTAAAAACGTATGTTCATTTCAGTTGCAATGTTGTTTGTTGTAAGTGGGCCTGCAGGATAGCCGGTGGGGCACAGGCCCGGCCATCACCGTCACTCGCCCTGTGCGGCAAGAGACGCAGCACCGTCTATCGGGTCGAGGTAGATGTCTTCGCCCTCGGTCCATGGCGTCAGCGTTGCGTTGACGTTGACCTTCTCAAGGCCATACACCACAATCTTCACGTTATATGAGTTGCCGGCAAGGAAACCTGCTGCCGACGACGATGACGAAAGGCTTATCACATCCTTCACTATGAGCTCCTTGTCTTCCATCACAGGGCGGTCGCTGCCGTCTACCCCTGTCTGCACACGCTGCCTCAACGTGATCTTCACTTCATACGACCTGTCGGGAGCCACCAGCATGGCGTCGCCGGCCTGCACTTCGTTGCCGCTGTTGGATATCGAGTTCCACGTTGGCATCACCACGTCCATAGGCTCGAGGTCTACATTGTCGGAAGCTCCCTCGGGGCGCTGCATGAGCACCAGCGTATCGACCTCGCTGTCAAACTGCAACGAACCGGCCGATGTCCTGTCGCCGCCGGCCTTTGCTATGGTCAGGCTTCCTGCCGACTTCGACAGCACTTCTATCTTTGTCACCCTCACGCATGTCTCCTGGCCGGCGGCCTCGCCTGCCTTGACGCACGATGCCTCGTTGCCGCCAATGATCTGGAAGTTGAGGCGTGTCAGCAAGTGACGGAACAGCAGGTTGGGGTTGACCCCGCGGTGTGCCGAATAAGAAGAGTAATACCTGTCGGGATACGACGACAGCAATGCCAGCTCTTCGTCGGAGGGCACGGCCACTGCACTCATGATGTCTTGCGTGCCGTCTATCTTAACCCCGATGACAATGCTGTCGGGATTTGCCGGGTCGCTGCCCACGGCTGTGGGCACGGCCGGCGTACCCGTTGCATCGTCTATGCGGTAGGCGACGAAGTCAAACGAACCCGACGTAGGGTAATACTTCACCGACTGGTCGAAGGCAGTGGCAACGCCCGACTCGCCGGAGCCCGGCGCCCTGAAGTCGTAGTTTTCGTAAATGGCGGTATGCCCGTCAGACTCGGTGGCGGGCACCACCGTTCCCTTGTTGAACATATACAGCCTGAAGCTCTGCCCGGCCCAGTCGTTGTCGCCCTCGACGCCGCCGACCGTTCCCGTGCCGCGCGTGGCCACGGAACCGTGTGACGACACGCCAATCTTTATAGGCTCAAGGCCTGCCGAGTCGAGCGAACCTGATGTTTCAACATCATCTTGAGAGCAGCTGCACAACACTCCTGCAAAGGCGGCTGCAAATAAAATCGTTTTCTTCATAACGAGACTGTTTTAATAATTAAATAATATATTTATCATTACGAGTTGTCAATGGCTGGTCACCGTCAGACGGCAAAGCCCCGGCCGGTCATTCGAGCAGCACGCCGTCGTCTTCCATCGGGTCGAGCACGATGTCTCCGCCATACTCCCATCCCTCGATGTTGGCCGACACCTTGATTTCCTGGAGCCCGTATACCACTATCTTCACAGAGTATACATAGCCCGGCCTGAAGATGTAAGCCCCCGTTTCGGGGTCTTTGAAGTAAGACGTCTCCTGGGCCTTGAGCAGGTAGCGCGATTTCAGGTCGCGCTGTTCGGTCTTGCCTCCGCCAACGTCGACAGTCTGTGTGTAATACAATGTCAGGGCATACTCCGAGTCGGGGGCAAGCATCAGGCTCTCGCCTATCTTCAGCCCGGGGCGCTCGTCCCACGGCAACGATGCCATGCTGCCGTCGTAGCTCACCACATATCCGTCTGAATTGAGCGGCGGGCACGGCGACACTCCGTCGGGCGACGCCTCCCTGAGTTCGAGGTCGCGCCTGTCGCTGTCAAACTCTATGCCTGTCTCGTCGGTGTTACGGGCTGCCACGGTAAGCCTGCCGCGATAGCGGCTCTCAACGCTGATGCCCTTGATGACCACGTTGTCGGCCGACTCGTCGCCGGGATAAGCCAGAAACTGCATGCGCGTTAGCCTGTGCTTCATGGCCATGACTGGGTAGACCCCGCGGTGGGCGGCAAACGTGCAGTAGTTGCCAATGTCCAGAATCTGCTCCTGGTCTGACTTTGTGATGGTGAGCTTTCCGTCTCTTATCTTCTCGTCAAGCACGTCTCTTGTCAGTTTTGGGGCCATTCCGCTCATGATGTCCTGCGAGCCGTCAATCTCCAGGTCATAGTATATCCTGTCGGCTTCGCGGTGTGTGTTTGCGGCCGTGGGCTCAAAGTCGTCGATGTGGTAGACGAAGAAGTCGTAGCCAACGTCTTGGAACGCCGAGCTGAAATATAGCTTCTGCGTTGTTTGAGGCTCCAGCGTGCCGTTACGGTCGGCGGTCAGCTTGGTTGGCATACCGAAGTTGTAGTCTGCCCCGTCGAGCAAGCAGTCGGCAGCGGTGAGCCTGTCCTGGTCTGACGCCGTTCCGCCCGAAGACGTCTCGCGGTAGTCGGTATTGTGCACAATGTTGCCGTCGGCATCCTCGGCGGCTCGGAAAGCGTAGACGTAAAACAACGAGTTGGCCAGCTTCCCGGCATGTTCGTCGTCGAACACCCCGGTGCCCCTGGTGGCAATGATTGAGAAATAGTCTTGCTCGTTGACAAACATCATCAGCGGCACCCGGTCGTACACCTCGTCATTGCCTATAGTGCTGCCGTCGTTGTGAATAAGCGTCGGGTATGAGTCGGTGCAGGCTGCAAGCACCATCAGCGAGGCAGCCGCCGACATTACGCCCTTGAGCAAGGCGGTTGTCTTCGTTTTATGTACAACATTCATCGTCATAATATTTCTTCGTTTTGTGGGTGGCGCGGCACCCGTTTTCACATTTTTGCATATTGACAAGGGTCCAAGGCCCGGCTACCGCGGCCATATCAGATGTCGACCACGATGTCAGAGCACGATATCCAGCTGTCTATGCCCCAGTCGTTGTCGGGGTTTTCTATTATGGTTTCGCCGTCTATTACCAGGTTGGCCTTGATGTTGAGCACCCCGTGTGAGGCTGTTCGCCTGACAAACGACATGTCGTCGGTATAGTCTATCAGCCGCGCGTCGCGCAGGGTGTTGTAGAGGTTGATCTTGCCTTGCAGTTTCTTCACGAGTGTTTCGGCAGGGTCTGCGGGGTTGGTTGTGTGCACATATATTATTACCTGCATGATGCCCGGCCCCGTAGTCACGTCTGCCGACCTGCCCGGCACCAGCCCCGGCACGTTGATGTTGCCATAGCACCTCACGCTGCTTGCCGAATAGGTGTCGTCAATGTGGGCTCCCGATGCGTCGACGCAGTCCATGCGGAACATCATCTTGTATGTCTTTGATATGTCGAGGTCGCCGGTGACGAGCCTTATCCTGTAGGGCAGGCCCGATATCTCGCCCATCACCGAGTCGACGATGAACGGCGCCGCCCCTTCTTTCTTCTGTATGTTGAAGTACAGGTCGATGTTCTGGGTCATGGGCACCGGCCTGAAGTGGCACGACAGGTGGCGCCCCACGGATACCGGCGCCGCCACGGTGTCGAGCAGCACGGAGCGCATGTTGGGCTGTATGTAGCCTGAATACGGGTTGTAGTCTTGCCAGTCGGGCAGCGTCTCGCGCAAGCCCGGCTCCTCCTTGTCGTACGAACGGTATTCCACGTATATCTCGTCCATGCCCATGTCCGTGTCGCCGCGGGCTATGAACCGGTAGAGGTCGTCGTACTTCAGCTCTGTGGTGTCAAGGTTGAAGGTCATGAACCGGTAGTCGCCCACCGGCAGGTCAAACGACGACAGGGCCGCCGCTGCCGTGCTGTCGCCGGCCGCCACCGTGTCGGCAGAGGCTTCTGTCCCGCCAAGCAGAAACTTGCCATCGCCCGTGGCCGAGCTGACCACCATGGCGCTGAGCCTGCGGTTGACTATCCTGTTGGCTATGACAAACATCGAGTCGGTGGCATCCTCGTCGGCATCAAACGCATACGAGAAGCTCACGCCGCCCGAATGCGGGTGGCTGCCCATGCGGCACAACTCCACATCTGTGGTGCACGACATTGCCGTCAGCACCATCCAAGATACAAGCGCCACTGCGCGCACACCGTCAGCGAGCCTCATCCTTGTCCTCCTTTCTTTCATTTGCTCTCTTGTCATTGTCTTTGCCTGCAGATGCTTTCTTCTCTTTTTTCCGCTCGGCCTTATCCTTGGCGCGCTGCTTGCGCACGGCCTCCTTCTGCGCTTTCTGCCTGGCTTCTGCCTCGCGGCGCACCGAGTCGGCGTGGATTCTGTTCACGCGCGCGGCGGCGTTGTACACCTTCCAGAACTCCGCGTCTATCACCTTGCCCACGCTGTCGGCATAATGCTGGTTTATCTTGGCCGTCTCGCGGGCGGTGTTGATGCTGTCCTGCAAGGCCGCAAACGTGTAGTCGCAATCGTAACGCCATCGGTATTTGTGGGTCGACGGGTAGTCGCCCAGGCGGTAGACCAGGCCTACACGCAGGTCTCTCACAACCGGGAAGGGCACTATCTTCCAGTCGCCGGTCGACACCAACGGGTAGCAATCGCTCTCGCGGTCATGCCGGTAGGTGTCGTAGCGCGCATAGCACACGCCCACGCTAAGGCCGAGCTCCATATCGAGGCTGCTGCCGTTTGCAAAAACGTAGAGCGGGCGCACAGCACCAAGGCTTAGGCCGGCCGAAAGGGCCGTGCCCTGCTTGCCTTCCGAACCGAACTTGACGGAAAAATCCGAGTATGATGCGTAGAGGCCGCGATAGTATGTCACCGTGGGATGCTTTACCCTGTCGCGACGGCAAGAGAAGAGCTTGTCTACAAAACCGGTGTGACGCTTCACGCCACGCCCGTCTATCTGGCGAATGCGCCAGTAATTGCGCAGTTCGACATTGACTTCGGCCAGGTTGAACACTATGCCGGGCTTGAACGTATGCGAGCCGCCGACATTGCCGCTGACGTCCACGCCCAAAGCCCACCGGCTCCAGTTCTTGTTGCCAAGGTCGAACTCTATGCCGACGCCCGGCATAAGCAAAACCCAGTCTAAGGCATTGAACCGCAAAGAGAGCCTGTCTTTGAACGACAAGGTGTCCGTCTGTGGACGTTTGTCTACGACTTGTGCCCGAATGGGTATCCCTGCCAACAAGGCAAGGGAGCACACTATCACCTTCAAATTTATCAGTTTCACTTTCCCACGCATATTGGCCTGCACAAAAATCAGGCTCTATCGCGAATGTAGACAACCACTTGCGACAGGCCGACCTTAAAAAGCACAGACTTTGCTATTAAACATATAGAGTGGTGCAAAGGTAGATATATTATTTAGCATAACTTTGCACCACCGTGTTAACATATGTAAAATTCTAATATTTTACGACGAGTTCCGTTTACCATATTTTAGAGTTGACACGCCATACCTTAATATATATAAAATAAAAACGTATTAAACCGGCGTGTCAAAACTGTTAAATGTAAATGAATATCGGCAATTTGCCCATGCCCGCATACAGGCCAACCGCAAGCAGCGGCAACACCGCCGATTTCGCGCTGTTGCCATACCGCGCCTCAAAACGGCCCGTATTGGGCTGCCATACGGCCTGTTTCAGGGCCCGGAACGGCCTGTTTCAGAGTAGCGGGCAATGGCGCTTGCAACTCGCTGTATGCCAGCCTGTTCACGGCGAAGCCTCTTGCCGCAGCCTTAGGTTGGCCTGCCATGCGCCGCATGGCGCATGGGCTGTCTGCCTACATTCGCACAAAAGCACATCAGTCCAGACATCATGCCCCCATAGCTCATTAGGCGGCATGATGAACCGCAGGTGACAACAAACATTGCCGGCATGGCTTTGGAAAAGGGCCGGAGGCTATACCGGCCCGCCGTGGCGCCGACGTCAGCGCCCGCCGCCGGTGGTGACGAGCAGCAGCGTGTCTACACCTATGCGCGCCTTGAGCCACCCGCCCATGCGGCTGCGCTCCTGCGGGCTGAGCGTGGCGCGGCCTTTCAGCTCTACCACGGCCACGGGCAGGCGGCGCACGGCCGCAGTGTCGACGGCGGCCTGCGACGACAGCGAGAGGCTCACCGCCCCCACCGCGGGGAAGAGCTGCCCCATCTCGCGGGCCACTTCGGGCGCCACGGCGTCATAGCGCACGTAGGCGTTGAGCCGGTCTTGCAGGTCGGCCACCTTGGCGGCCTCTTCACGGAGCATGGCCGAATAGTTTTCCGATGTTGTGCGCATGGTGGTAAGGCGGTCGTTGAGCATCATCACCGAGTCCGACTCAGTGCCCTGTATCACCCGCAGGGCATACTTGCCCATCTTGTAGTCGCCCAAGCGGCGGCCTGCCGCGGCTATGGCGCTGTCGGTGAGCTCGCGGCCCACGGCCACCACGCGCAGGGCCAGGCTGTCGTCGTCGACGTCGTACGACACGATGCGTGTGCCGGCGTTGTCGAGCTGCTCGCTGACAAACCGCCGAGCGTTGGCCTTGAGCACGGTGTCGCGCACTATGTCG
Source organism: Marseilla massiliensis (assembly GCF_023336985.1). Lineage (NCBI taxonomy): Bacteria > Pseudomonadati > Bacteroidota > Bacteroidia > Bacteroidales > Prevotellaceae > Marseilla > Marseilla massiliensis. The sequence continues at coordinate 27,758 of NZ_JAMBLP010000020.1, forward strand.
TAGGTCATGATGGCCGCCGGAATCATCGTCACCACCACTATCATGGCCATGTAACGGCGCAACTCCGACTGCCGGCGCCCTCCGTCGGACGGCCGCTGGCCAAACCGCAGCATCCTCACGCCTACGTAAGTGGCCAGCGCTATGAACACGGTATTGATGAAAAACAGGTAGAACGCACCGAGGAAATACAACACATTGCCCGTGGCCAGGCCGAAGCCCGCGGTGCAAAGCGGGGGCATCAGGGCCGTGGCTATGGCCACGCCGGGCAGCACGTTGCCCTTGCCTTTGGTGGCCAGGGCCACTATTCCGGCCGCGCCGCCGCAGAGGGCAATGAGCACATCGTAGAGCGTGGGCGCGGTGCGGGCCAGCAATTCCGACTGAGCCTCGTCGAGGGGAGTGAGCAGGAAGTAGACCATGGCCGTGATGACGCTTATCACCGTGGCCACGATATAGTTCTTTACCGAACGCTTGAGCAGCTCGAAGTCGTTGATGCCCACGGCGAGGCCCATGCCGATGATGGGGCCCATGAGCGGAGATATGAGCATGGCGCCAATGATGACTGCCGTGGAATTGACGTTGAGACCGAGCGAGGCTATGAATATGGCGAACACAAGCACCCACAGGGTGGCACCGCGAAACGACACGCCGGCACTGATGGCGCGCACCGTCTCGGCCTCATCCTCCTTGTCGGGCATGGCATTGAAATATCTGCGCAACGTGGCCATGGCGGCCTGCAAGAAGCGCTTGGCCAGCACGGCCAACTGTTGTTCTTCTCTTCTTCTGTCCATCTCTTTATTGCATTTTGTGGTTATGGGCAGCGCGAACCGCTCGCGCCACATTCGGCAAATATACACAATTATCTGCAAAGCGATGCCCCATCTATGTTATTTATTGGCAACGGGCATCGACTTACGGCTCAAACAGGCGGCTCACAAGGCCGGCACCGCCACGGCAAGGAGCAGCCCCCTGCCGATGGAATGGGCAGAAAACGCTCGTTTTACTGTCTTTTCGGGGGTTCTGCCACCATAGGCACCTGTGACGGCATGGCCTTCGACGGGACGCAACGGCCGGCCAACGCCACCGGCGACAACAACCCGCAGGGGGCAGAATGCATGCAGAATACACGCAAGACGTGCTATTTTTGCCCATTCCATCGGCAGCAATGGCTCTGTAGGGCAGGCGCGCCACGGGGCCTCTACACCGCCACGGGCCGGGCCTGGGTGCATCGGGAAATGGTGGCCAGCGCGTTTCGGTACTGCCACCCGGCCACGGCCAACTGCCAACATGGGCCTTGCATTCATGCCAACCCGGCGCTCCTACAGGCCGGCACATACGGACATGCCGAGAAGCAACGGGGCCATCACGGCCGGAAATGACACTAAAAACGGTGGCGGAACAGGCTATACTGGCCACATCTATACGGTTTCTTAATGGTTATTAAGCATCGGCAGACATCGGCTTAAGGGATTTTTGAGTACCTTTGCAGAATATGACATACGCCGACATCATACTGCCCGTGCCGCTCGACGGCCTGTTCACCTATTCTGTGCCTGCACCCATGGAGGGACAGGTGCGCTTCGGCGTGCGCGTACTGGTGCCGTTCGGGCCCAAAATCACCCATGTGGGCGTGGTGGCCCGAGTGCACGGCAAGGCACCCGAGGGCATAGCCGTGCGCGACATCCTGCGCGTGCTCGACACCGAACCCGTGGTCACCGCCACACAGTACAGGCTGTGGCAATGGATGGCCGACTACTACATGGCGCCCATAGGCGACGTGCTCAAGGCCGCGCTGCCGGCAGGGCTCAAGGCCGAGGAGGGCTACAAGCCGCGCACGGAGCTTTACGTAAGGCTGCGCCCCGAGTTTGGCAGCGCCCGTGGGCTGCACGTGGCGCTCGACATGATTGGCCGGGCCGACAGGCAGCGGGCGGCATTCGAGACATACCTCTCGCTGTCGGGATGGGCCGCGGCGGCCGACAGCGGCAATGGCGCGACGGTGGCGGAAGTGACGCGCGACGAGCTTCTAAACGCCAGCCACACCACCACGGCCATCGTCAACGCCCTGGTGAAGCGAGGGCTGCTCGATACCTACACACGCGAGGTGGGCCGGCTGAACACCGGGGGCGAGCCCGACTTCACCCGCATGAAGCAGCTGGGCGAGGCGCAGCAGCGGGCTTACAACGAGATAATGTTTTCTTTCCTCAAGAAAAACGTGGTGTTGCTCCACGGGGTGACGTCGAGCGGAAAGACCGAGATATACATTCACCTCATCAAGCAGGCCATCGAGAGCCACAAGCAGGTGCTCTACCTGCTGCCCGAAATTGCACTGACGGTGCAGATAACCGAGCGGCTGCGCCGCGTGTTCGGCGGGAAACTGGGCATATACCACTCGCGATACTCTGACAACGAGCGCGTGGAGATATGGCGAAAGCAGCTCTCGGCAGCCCCATACGACGTGATTCTGGGGGCGCGCTCGGCGGTGCTGCTGCCGTTTGCGCGCCTCGGGATGGTCATTGTCGACGAGGAACACGAGCAGTCGTTCAAGCAACAAGACCCCGCACCGCGCTACCACGCCCGCAGCACGGCCATCATGCTGGCGCAGATGACGGGTGCCAAGACGCTGCTCGGCACCGCCACGCCGAGCCTGGAGAGCTACCACAGCGCGCAGACGGGAAAGTATGGGCTGGTGAGGCTGGCGCAACGCTACAAGGGAATTGAGCTGCCCGAGATACGCATTGTCGACGTAAAGGACCTGCGCCGGCGCAAGATGATGAAGGGACCGCTGTCGCCTCTGCTGATGGCCAAGGTGCGCGAGGCCGTCGAGGGGGGCCGACAGGCAATACTCTTCCAAAACCGACGTGGCTTCGCTCCCATGGTTGAGTGCCGACAGTGCGGGTGGGTGCCGCGCTGCGAGCGGTGCGACGTGAGCCTGACGCTGCACCGGCGCACAAACAAGATGACGTGCCACTACTGCGGGGCAGCCTACGACGTGCCGCAGGTGTGCCCGGCCTGCGGCAGCAGGGAGCTGCACACAAGGGGGGCGGGCACCGAGAAGATTGAAGACCGCGTGTGCGATGCCTTCCCCGAGGCGCGGGTGGCGCGCATGGACCTCGACACGACGCGCACCAACGGGGCCTACGAGCGCATCATCGACGACTTTGCCGAGGGGCGCACCGACATACTGATTGGAACGCAGATGATTGGCAAGGGGCTCGACTTCGACCGTGTGAGCGTGGTGGGCATACTCGATGCCGACTCTATGATGAATTATCCTGACTTCAGGGCCTACGAACAGGCTTTCATGATGATGGCGCAGGTGAGCGGCAGGGCGGGCCGCAAAGGTGGGCGCGGACTGGTGATTCTGCAGACGAAAAGCCCCGACGCGCCGCTGCTCGACTATGTTGTGCGCAACGACTACGGCGCGCTCTACCGCGAACTGATTGCCGAACGGCAGGCTTTCCGCTACCCGCCGTACACCCACCTTACATATATATATATGAAGCACCGCGACGAAACGGTGGTAGACCATGCCGCCAACGAGATGGGCTCCATGCTGCGCCGCTGGTTCGGCGACCGCGTGCTGGGCCCCGACAGGCCCGCCGTGGCACGGGTGAAGACGCTCTGCATACGAAAGATTGTGCTGAAACTGGAACTGGGCATCGACATGGCCAAGGTGAGGCAGTATCTGCGCGCGGCGCAAAAGGCTATGGCCGACGACCCGCGCTTCCGCTCTGTGCAGACATACTTCGACGTAGACCCGGTGTAACCGCAGCCTGCTTCAAACCTAAATCACGACCAGGCAACGGGCATGCAGGCCTCCGCCAGAGGGGCCCCAACACCGCACCGGCCCAATGCCGGTGGCCAGGGCAGGATGCCATTTGGCAAAACCCTATTTGCAAAAAACAAAATACATTGAATCATTATGCAACAACCACCCTCCCTATTGCACCGCAAACACAGTCTGCCAAAGTGGCTCATAGCCGTCAATGTGGTGATGATGCTGCCCATATTGGCGGCACCGCTCGTGTTCTACGCCTCTATTTTCATATTCGACAACCCGCATAACATGCCGCTTGCGATGCTGGTATTTTTTGCCATCAACTCCTACTCGCTTGTGCTTGCGGGCTGCGCCGCACTAAGCATACGGCTGTACAGGCGCACGGGCAAGGCCGTCTTGGCATTGCTCCCCCACGTCCTTTCCACGGTGGTAATTGTTCTTTTGTTTGCCTGAGCAAAGAAAACGAGGCTGCAAAGGCAGCCCCACATTACAGTTACGGCTTGCCTGCAACCCGCCACCGCAGGCTGCAGGCAAGCCGGACACACTGGCTTATGGCTCAAAACTTCAGGTCGACGCCAAGACCGATGACGCGGTTTGAGCGCGTAAACGAGTTGGTGGTGACTGCCGGGGCCGTGCCCGACGTCATGTCGTAGTCGTCGTAGAGGGTCTGGAAATAGGCCGCATTGACTTTCACGTTTTTCGCAACAGTCACGCCGACTCCCAGTCCGAACGAGTATGAATCTACGTTGTAGCTGATGTCGTTCATGCCCGCATCGTTGAAACCGTACTTTGTGCGCTGCCCGCCGGCGCTCACTTGGATGCGGTCGGTGATGTCGTATTCGGCGCCGAACAGATACTCGTTGGTGTCGCCGAGCATCTCCTTGGTATACTGCTCGGTGTCTACGTCGAAATAATGGTGCCAACCGGCCATGACGCGAAGCTGCGGGATAATCTCCCACTGCGCGCCCACGGCGAGCAGGGCAGGCGAGTCTTCGGGCACGCGGCGGCCGTCGGCAAACTTGTCGAGCATGGCTATGCCCTCGGCACTGAGGCTGTTGGCCGACTTGTTCTTGAGCCTCATGCGCGTCTTGAACTCATATTTTGCAGCCAGGTTCACCTTGCCCCACTTGTAGTCGACGCCGATGATTGGTGCCACGCCCCACCCCGTCTGGTCGCAGTTGAGCTCGATGTCTTGCGTGGCGGCACTGAGAAGGGCCGTCGTGGCGGCAGCCTGGCGCACCCCGGGCAGGGCCTGCTCGGCAATGGCGGCAAGCGTCGGGTCGTCGCCCTGGGCCATGGCCTCGAGCCGGCCGACGTGCTGGTTGAGCATGGCGCTCTCGCTCGCGAAGTGGCGCGATGCGCCCACCATCTCCGAAGAGCCGTTGTATGTGTGCTCCACCTGTATGTTCCTGACATAGCCGTAGTAGTTTGACGTGCCGTAAAGCATGCGCAATCCGCCGTAGACGGAGAGGCGGTCGGTCACCTTGTAGGCCGCGCCGAGTGTGAAACCATAGTAATACTGGCGGCCGCGCATGTATGAGTCGTAGCCATAGCTGCTACCCATGCCGTGGCCGGCAAGGTCGCCCATGCCCGGAATGCGGCTCAACTGGTCGTACATGCCGGTGATGGCCGAGGCGTATGACGTTACTCCCGAAACCACTTGTTCAAACGATCCGAGGCCGCCGTCAAACTCACATTTGCCGCCGCCACCGGTGATGGCAAAGCCAAACTGCAGGCTCCAGCGCCCCTTGTTGTAGGCAGCCTGGAGCGAGGGAACTACCGGGGCGTCGGCCTCTCCCTTGAATTCGTGAACGCTGTTGCCCGGGTTTTTCACGTTGTTTACAAACAGAGGGTAGCCCGTAAGTATGGTTCTCGTCTGGTGAACGTTCTGGAGGTTGATAGACAGATGGAATCCCTCGTCGAGGAATGCCACCCCGGCCGGGTTGCTGTAAACGCCGTCGATGCCGATGGCGGCATCGCGGGCGGGGTTGCGCAAGAACACAACGTTCTGGTTGGTGTTGGTGAGCAGCCCTCCGGCGAGGGAGTTGCCGGCCACGGCAAACGCCGCGGCAAGAAATACTAATCGCTGTTTTACCATTATAAATAAAAATTAAAGAACAGGCTGCAAAGTTAAAAACACCATTCAAAAAATGCCGAACAGCAGGTTAATTATTAATATTTATTAACCACAAAACGCATTTTCCTTGCACAAACTCTGCCTTTTGTGCAAAGAAAAATGCAACATTCCGTCTCTTTTAGCCGCCACCACTTGGAAACTGTTCGTATTTTACCAACTGCAGGCATGAGCAGTAACATCGGGGCGAAACAGCCTGCTTGCAGTGTAGCGCCATTGGCATGGCGACACCGCAAACTGCCGGGAACGGCCAGGAAGCCCACCTACCCAGCGCCAGCAAAATACGGTCCCGGCAGCGTCAAGACTGCTTCTTGTCGTCGGCCGAGGGCGCTTTCTTCAGTTCCGGGTAGCTCACACGGGTGTGATAGATGGTCTTCAGCTTCTCGATAAGCACCGTCTTGGAGTAAGCTATGTCGCGGAAGGTTATCGGACACTCACGGAAGAAGCCGTCGGCAAGCTGCCCGTCGATGATCTTGTTGACCAAGTCGCGTATCGACTGGTCGGTGTATTCGGCCAGCGAACGTGACGATGCCTCTACCGAATCGGCCATCATCAGTATTGCCTGCTCGCGTGTGAACGGGTTGGGGCCGGGATATGTGAACAGCAGTTCGTCGACATCGTCGCCCGGGTGCTCGTTCTTGTACTTCACGTAGAAGTACTTGGTCTTGCCCTGTCCGTGGTGCGTGCTTATGAAATCGCGTATCACAGACGGCAGGTTGTACTTGTCGGCCATCTTGAGCCCGTCGGTGACGTGGCTGATTATTATCTGCGCGCTCTCTATGCACGACAGGTTTTCATGGGGGTTGACGCCCGACTGGTTCTCGGTGAAGTATATCGGGTTGTTCATCTTGCCTATGTCATGGTACAGAGCGCCCGTGCGCACGAGCTGGCTCTTGGCCCCTATCTTGTTGGCAATGGCCGCCGCGAGGTTGCCCACCTGTATGGAATGCTGGAAAGTGCCTGGCGCCACCTCGCTCATGCGCTGCAACAGCTCGTTGTTGGTGTTCGAGAGCTCTATCAGCGTTATGTCGGAAATGAAGCCGAACGTCTTCTCCACCACGTAGAGCAGCGGGTAGGCAAAGAGCAGGAGCACACCGTTGACGATGAGGTAGTTGTAGTTTGTCATGTCGAGGCCAGCCAGTTCCGACGCGTGCATGAGGTCGAAGGCGAAGTTGATGGCCGCCGCCGCCAGCGTGACCACTATGGCAGCCTTGAACAGCTGCGAGCGGTACTGCAGTTCGCGCAGGCTGTATATGGCAGTCATGCCGGCCACCGTCTCGAGCACAATAAACTCAAACGGGTTCTGCAACATGCAGGCGCACACCAGCACCATGGCCAGGTGGGTCATGAGGGCCGTGCGCGAATCCATGAACACACGTATGAATATTGGCACGATGGCGTAAGGCAGCAGGTAGACATGGAACCACGTGTTGCGCACCAACAGCGATGTGAGCAGCGCGAAGATTATGATCAGGCAGTAGAGCATGGCTATGCTGCGCGACTTGTCGAAGTAATCCTTGCGGAAAAGGCTAAGGTAAACCGTGAACGCAATGATGACTATGAGCACATAGAGCGCCTCGCCGGCCGTGGTCATGCGTATCTGGCGCGTGTCGCGGCTGCGCCTCTCGTTTTCCTTCTTGAACGAGTCGAGAATGCGGTACACCTTCTCGTCGACGATGCCTCCGCGGTCAATGATTTTCTGTCCCTTCTGAACCACGCCCACGGCCAGTGGTATTCCGTTCATGAGGTCGTTGAGTGCAGTGCTGCTCTTCTCCCTGTCGTAAACCACGTTGGGCGTGATGTAGTCGTTGAGGTCGCATTTTTGCAATATCTGCCTGTGCTGTTCGAGCGTCTCGTCGATGAACAGGCTCTCGTAGGCGGTCTTCGTAGTATACAGCGAGTTGAGCCTCACGCTGACGGCACTCTTGCCGCTTACTATGCGTATGGTGCGCGAAGTGTCGGTGTTGAGCTTCTTGTAGTCGGCCGCACTTATTATCCCCCGCCGGTAGAGAGCGTGCAGCCTGTTGGCTATAATGCTTATGTAGTCGTCGCTGAGCCCGGGAATCCCGTTGCTGAAGTCGGACACAAACTTGCGCACCTGCTCCCCCTCGGCGTCGCTGTTCAGCCGGTAGTATGGCTCATAGGCGCCCAGTATGCTGTCGCGCTGCTGCCTTATGGCCTCCTCCGACTTGTATATCGGGAAGTCGAAAGGCGCCGTGAGATCGCCATACTTCCACGGCTTGCCCTGCTCCACGCGGAAATAGTTGCGGCTGTCGTTGGGCATGGCCCACACCGTTATGGCCACGGTGCAGATGATGACAGCAGCACGCACGAGTATGTCGCGCCACGTTATGTCTTCCCTATTGTTGAATGTGCTCATAAGCCATGAATGATTTCAAGTCTGGTTTGCGATTGCGAAAATACGAAAAAAAACTGATACGGCAAAGTGGCTGTGTGATTATTTGGCCTTCAAGCCCGCCTGCAACGTGTGCCGGGGTGCAGAAGCCGGTTGATGGCGTGGCGCTGACACATGGCGCCGGGCTACGGACCGCGGCCTGCCACGGGCGGCCTTTTTGTTTACAACCGATGGCACGACAGGGCCGGACGGGGTGCAGGGGAATGCCGTACAGGCCGCGCCACGCCACAGGGCCGCCCGTCAGGCCACACCTGGCTACCTTTTCTACGATGCAGTCATATCGCCGGCACAACCCGCTGTAACCCAAAGCGTTGCAAACAGAAACCACGTCCACCGGCGATTTTCTGGCTGCCCCCGTACCCGCCCCTGCCGCCCGGCAAGCCTGCCGCAGGCTGCTTTTATGCAGGAATAAGCTGATAAATATGGTGGAAAAGTATAAATAGTGAAAAATTTATTGTAATTTTGCACAAAAATATTTGCTGATATAGATTTTATTATAATGGCGGAGAGAAGAGTAAGGGTGCGCTTCGCGCCCAGCCCAACCGGGGCATTGCACATCGGCGGCGTACGCACCGCACTTTACAACTATATGTTTGCACGCCAGCACGGCGGCGACTTGGTGTTCAGGATAGAAGACACCGACTCGAACAGGTTCGTGCCCGGCGCCGAGGAATACATCATTGAGTCGTTCAAGTGGCTCGGCATAACGTTCGACGAGGGGGTTTCCTTCGGAGGCGACAAGGGCCCGTACCGCCAGAGCGAGCGCCGCGACATATACAAGGAATACGTCAGGCAGCTGCTCGACGCAGGCAAAGCCTACATTGCCTTCGACACGCCCGAGGAGCTGGAAGCCAAGCGCGGCCAGGTGCAGAACTTCCAGTATGACGCCCACACGCGCCTGTCGATGCGCAACTCGCTCACCATGAGCAAGGATGAAGTGGACAGTCTCATAGCCCAGGGGGCCCAATACGTGGTGAGATTCATGGTTGAGCCGGGGCGCGAGGTGCATGTCGACGACCTCATTCGCGGCGACGTGCGCATAAAGAGCGACATCATCGACGACAAGGTGCTATACAAGAGCGCCGACGAACTGCCCACCTACCACCTGGCCAACATCGTAGACGACCACCTGATGGAGATAACCCACGTGATAAGGGGCGAGGAATGGCTGCCCAGCGCCCCGCTCCACGTGCTGCTCTACGAGGCTTTCGGATGGGCCGACACCATGCCCCGGTTCGCCCACCTGCCACTGCTGCTCAAGCCCGAGGGCAAGGGCAAGCTGAGCAAGCGCGACGGCGACAGGCTCGGGTTCCCCGTCTTCCCGCTCGAGTGGCACGACCCCAAGAGCGGAGAAGTGTCGGCGGGGTTCCGCGAAAGCGGCTATTTCCCCGAGGCCGTCATCAACTTCCTCGCCCTGCTGGGCTGGAACCCGGGCACGGAGCGCGAGCTATACAGCCTCGACGAGCTGTGCCAGCTGTTCGACATAACCAAGTGCAGCAAGGCCGGAGCCAAGTTTGACTACAAGAAATGCATCTGGTTCAACCACGAATACATGCTCATGAAGAGCGACGACGAGGTGGCCGCGCTCTTCGCCCCCATAGTGAGGAGCCACGTGCCGGCCGCCACCGACAGCCAAGTGCGCGCCGTGGTGGCCATGATGAAAGACCGCGTGAACTTCGTCAGCGAGCTGTGGCCGCTCTGCTCTTTCTTCTTCGTGGCGCCTACGGCCTACGACGAGAAGACGCGCCGCAAGCGCTGGAAGGAAGACTCGGCCCGCGTCATGGGCGAGCTGGCCGCCCTGCTCGAAGCCACCGACGACTTCTCGATAGAGGCACAGGAGCACACCGTGGAGCAATGGATTCAGGACAAGGGCTACAAGCTGGGCGATGTGATGAACGCATGGCGCCTGACGCTCGTGGGCGAAGGCAAAGGCCCGGGCATGTTCGACATCTCGGCATTCCTCGGCAAGGATGAAACCATTGCACGCATGAGGCGTGCCATCGACACACTCGGCTGACAAGCGCAATGTACGACATAGCGATATACATCTACATGCTTGGCGTGGCAATAGCCAGCCTGTTCGACTCGAAGGTCAAGAAGATGTGGCACGGCGAGCGCGAAGCCTTCGACGTGCTTAAACGCAAGGTCGACCCGGCGGCGCGCTACGTGTGGTTCCACGCCGCCTCACTCGGCGAGTTCGAGCAGGGCAGGCCTCTGATGGAGCAGCTCAGGCGCGAGCATCCCGAGTATAAAATACTGCTCACGTTCTTCTCTCCGTCGGGCTACGAGGTGCGGAAAAACTATTCTGGCGCCGACATCGTGTGCTACCTGCCCCTCGACACGCGCCTCAACGCCATACGCTTCCTGAGGCTCGTGAGGCCGGTAATGGCTTTCTTCATCAAGTACGAGTTCTGGTACAACTACCTGCACATACTCAAACACCGCGGCATACCGGTCTACAGCGTGTCGAGCATATTCCGGCCGGGCCAGGTGTTCTTCCGCTGGTACGCCCGCAGTTACGCCGGCGTGCTCAAGTGCATCACCCACTTCTACGTACAGAACGATGTGAGCCGCCAACTGCTGGCCTCGCTCGGCATCACCGAGGTGACCGTCGCGGGCGACACGCGCTTCGACCGCGTGCTGCAGATAAGGGAGCAGTCGAAATGCCTGCCCATTGTGGAAGCATTCGCAAAAGGCAGCAACGTGTTTGTGGCCGGCAGCAGCTGGCCCCCCGACGGCGACGTGTTCATACCCTACTTCAACAGCCGCGACGACTGGAAACTGGTAATTGCGCCCCACGAGATAGGCGAAGACCACCTCAGGCAGATAGAGCAACGCGTGGAAATGAAGACAGTGAGGTACACCCAGACCACGCCCGACGAAGCCGCCCGGGCGCGCTGCCTCATCATCGACTGCTTCGGACTGCTCTCGAGCGCCTACCGTTACGGATGCGCTGCCTATGTGGGCGGCGGCTTCGGGGTGGGCATACACAACGTGCTCGAGGCCGCCGTGTGGGGCATACCGGTGATTTTCGGCCCAAACAACAAGCACTTCCAGGAAGCGCAGGGGCTGATGGCCGCCGGCGGCGGATTCGAGGTGGGCTCGGCCGACGACTTTGCCTCGCTCATGGACGGATTCGCCGGCGACGGCAACAGGCTGGCCGAGGCCGGCAAAGACGCCGCCGACTTCGTGGCGGGATGCACCGGGGCAACAGCCAAGATACTGGCCGACGTACCGCTGTGACAACGGCACCGCCGCCCAGTCCATGCATCTTCGCTCGGGCTGCAGGGCAACGGCGCGGCACACGGCTAACACAACAGCAGGCCGTGAGCCGCGCCGACTTCTCTTGCTGCGGCACCGACAAGCCGGCACGGAGGCAGACGCAACGCCGCCTACGGCATGGGGCTGCATCGGGGCAAACAGGCCATCGGCCACCAATGCGGCTGCATCACGCCGCCGGTCCGGCATGCCGGCCCACATTGCCGAAGGCAAGCAGGGCGGCGGCGTGGCCGGGCGGCGGGCAAGATGCCGGCATGACGGCGAAAGCGCCCGGCAGGCGCGGCAACGCCACCTAAACGACATACTGCGGCATGGCGCCCGGCATGGGATGAAGCCGCGGCCAACGCAACCAACTACTAAAGCATAAACAGACAACCGACATGTGGATAATTATCTTTTTCGTGCTGCCACTGGCCGGGCTGGCATACGCCCTGTGGCACATCTGGTGCCTGCTGCCGTTCGGGGCACCATGGCGCGGGGCTATAGTGGCAATGTGCACCCTGGCCTTCCTCACCCTGTTTCTCAACTTCTCGCGCCTCATCGACAGGCTGCCGCTCGGACTGGCCTCGGCATGCTATGAGACAGGCAACTCTTCGATATTCATACTGCTCTACACCGTGATGGCGTTCCTGCTGCTCGACATCGGCAGGCTGGCCCACGTGGTGCCGAGGTCGTGGCTGCACGCCAACGGCTACACCGCGGCCGCCCTGCTGGCGCTGATGGCCGTCACGTTCACCTACGGCTACTTCAACTACAGGCACAAGGTGAGGCAGCCGCTTAAGCTTGCCACGGCCAAGGACATAGGCCGCGACATGAAGGTGGTGATGATGAGCGACCTGCACCTGGGCTACCACAACCGGCGCAAGGAACTGGCCCGGTGGGTGGACATGGTAAACGCCGAGCGCCCCGACCTGATACTCATTGCCGGCGACATCGTGGACGGAAGCCTGAGGCCGCTCGAAGAGGAAGGCATGGCCGACGAGATGAGGAGGCTCGACGCCCCGGTGCTGGCCTGCCCGGGCAACCACGAGTACATAGGGGGCATGGCCGGGGCCGAGAGGTTCATGGCCGAGGCCGGCATAACGCTGCTGCGCGACAGCGTGGCAACGGTGGGCGGATTGTGCGTGATAGGGCGCGACGACCGCTCTAACCCGCGGCGCAAGAGTGTGGCCCAGCTCATGGGCATGGCCGACAGCAGCAAGTTTACCATCGTTGTCGACCACCAGCCATACCACCTGGAGCGCACCGAGAGGGCCGGAGCCGACTTCCAGCTCAGCGGCCACACGCACCGCGGCCAGCTGTGGCCCATATCGTGGATAACCGACGCCGTCTACGAATGCTCCTTCGGACAATGGCAAAGGGGCGGCACACGCTACTATGTGAGCTCGGGCATGGGCATATGGGGCGGCAAGTTCCGCATAGGCACTCGCTCGGAATATGTTGTGGCAACTATAAAGAGGGCCACCCGATAAACACAGGGGGCTTAAACGTACAGGGAGTTAGGGAGTTACAGGACAATGGCATTATTCAATGAATTGTTTTAGGAGTTAAGGAGTTAAGGGGAGTAAAGGAGTTAAGACAATGGTTTAGTGGATATTTTGGAGACAGGAGGCAGGAGACAGGAGTGCAGACAGTTGTCCTCTAACTCCATATAACTCCATAAATCCCGCAATAAGAACCATTGTCTTAACTCCCTTACTCCCCTTAACTTCTTAACTTCCTAACTCCTAAATATACCCTAAACTATTGTCTGTACTCCTGAACTCCTGAACTCCTGAACTCCCAAGAATATGCAAAGCCATTGTCTTAACCCCTTAACTCCCAAACTCCTAAATATACCCTAAACTATTGTCCTCTAACTTCTTGTAACTCCTTCTACCTCCCTCTAACTCCATAATACACAAAAACTATTGTCTTAACTCCTTAACTTCCTAACTCCTTAACTCCCCAAAAGCCCCCTGGATTTATCCAGTGAGCCCCAAAAGAGGCTATAGCTTTACGCCTACGAACATGCGGGCGCGCCACTTGGTGTTGCCAACCGACAACTGGCGGCTGTCGCCCAGGTGTGAGGTGTTGACCACGGCGGTCATGCCAACGAAGTATCTGTCGAAGTGGCGCACCACGGCCATGCGCCCCACGGCTATGACGTTGGGAAAGCGGTAGGGCATCTTCTCGCGGCCGGCGGGCGTGGTGAGGCGGCTGCGGCTGAACACCACGAGCTCGGGCAGCGTCGAGAGGTGCAGCAACCACTTGCCTCCCACCACCCAGTTGTAGCCATAGCCCGCGCCTATGCCGGCACAGATGATGCCCAGCGTGCGCTTGCCCGACAGCCCGTCGGCACCCTGGGCCGACTTGAGGCGGCCGCCCATGAGGGTAAGCCCGAGCATGAAGCTGCCGCTGCTGCGCAGTTGCAGCCACGACTGGGTGAACGCGGCAGGAAACGAGAAGCGCCGCCCGCTGAACACATAATATGCGTTTACCGTCAGCATGTCTTGGCTGACGCTGCCCACAGGCACGTCGCGGTCGCCCACCCCGCCGCCGAGCGTGCCCTCGTATGTCTTCGACGACTGCAGTATGACGTCGGCACCGCAACGGTTGCCGTAGGCGTTGAGGTTCAGCTCGTAGTCTCTGTCTTCGCCCGTAAGCTTGGCCGGGTTGAGCGCCACGCCCACCGACAGGCCGCGGTATGAGGCGCCGAAGCTCAGGGTTGTTCTCAGCTTGGCCTCGAGTCTGGCCTCGTAGGGAGCGCCGCCATACACGCCACGAGTGTCGATGTCGGAGCCCGAACAGTTGATGCGCACCTTCAGCCTCAACCGCTCTGGCGCACGGCGCAGGTAGGTGGTGTCCACGCGCGCGCTGTCGCGCGTGTCGCGGCGGTTGAGCATGCTGTCGATGGCATGCCTGACTCGCCCCACACGCACGGGCAGGCCGCCGTCGCGGCCCAGGGTGTCGGCAGCCACCGACGCGCGCACAGAGGCGACGCACAGCACTGCCAATACGGCCAAAGCTATTGTCCTCATACTTTTCATAACGCAAGGGCGGCCCGATTATTTTGCACTGTCGGGCGTTTTTGCTATCTTTGCAGCCATCATCAACACACGACGACAATGAGACCAAGCACAAAGACGGCATGCGCCCTGCTGGCGGCAGCCCTGCTCACGGCAGGGTGCAAGACGGCAACGGGCAACAGCGACAGCAGCAGCAACACACAGACGCAGACCGACGCCCGCACGGGGGCATCGCCCGAAGGGGGCGGCGGCAGGTAGGCAAAAACCGGCCGGCCGGCTGCCGGAGGCTTCTTGCCGCAGCCGATGCCCCATCAGACAGGGCGTTTTCCACAAAAGCAAATGCACACGCCTTGACGCGCACACCGCTTGCTGCCTCTGCATAAGGCCCAGCGTGGCCAGCCGAGGCAAGGCGGCAACAAGGCTGCAAGGTGAGGAGGGATGTGCCTGCAAAGCCAAATGCAAACACAGAGACCACTGTTTCGCTGCCTCGCAGGCCATCGGTGGCCATGCCATACAAAGCATTAGGCATCGTGCAGCCGCAGCAACTAACCCACGGCCGTGGCCCAACGCGCCACGCCCCAGGCGGTGGCCGAGGCCTGTGAGCGCTGAAACGGGAAGTGGCTTGGCGGCTGCATGATCACGCAGTTGGGCCTGACGGCCCATGCACTAAGCCGACCGGGGACAGGCCGCCAGCCATGCGGCCATGCGAAACGGGTCGTTTCACAATGCGAAACAGGCCGTCTTGCAACGCAAGACGGCCTGTTTTGCCGTATGGAATGGCATTGGCGGCCAACAGCCTCGGCCTCAGCCATTTAGGCAGGCATAGGCGACGAGGTGGAAAGAGGGCACAAACCTTTGCACTGAAGCAACGGGCGCGGTTGCCCAACCCGCCACATTGGCCATCGCTGCCGGGCCATCAGAAATAGTAGGCTGCCGACACCTGCCATGCGTTGGCACGGCCTTTGGTAACTTGGTTCCAGGTGTTGTCGACCACGTCCAGCACGTTCACCTCACCCGTCTTGCCGCAGGCAATGTTGTAGGTGAAGCCAATTTCGAGGTGCTGGATGAGCGACACGCCCGCACCGACGTTGATGCTGAAGTTGGTCTTGCTCATGTCGTAATTGATTCCATCGTCAAACGAGAACGTCTTGTCGCCGATGTTGAAGCCGAACTGCGGACCTGCAGCAAGGTAAATGCCGGCCATGCTGCCCAGCCCGATGTTGTAGCGCAGGTTGATGGGAATGTTTATCGCGCGCTGCTTCAGCGTAAGCTCGTCGCCTTCGTCGCCCACCTTGGCGTCGCGCTGGTCATACAGGGCGGCGGCATCGATGCCCAGTCCCACCAGCGGCAGGGTGAACTTTACCGTCGGGCCTACGAAGAATCCCGTCTGGTTTGACTTGTCAATCACGTCGGTGCTGAAGCTCATGTTGGTCACGTTGAGTCCGCCCTTTAGTCCGAACTTAATCTGTGCCTGGGTGGCCGTGGCCGTCATGAGAGCCACGACGAAAAGAATGGCTGTAAAAACTCTCTTCATAATTGTTATTGTTTGATTGATAATAGTAGGCTACGGCTGCACCGCGGCATTGCGACCGACACAAGCCGACCGCCGGCAAGCGCGGCCGGCGGGCCGGCCACAGCCACGTGCCGTCAGTGGCGCTGGCGGCGCACGGTGACGCGCGGGGCCGACGAACCTGACGACACAGGCGTCGACGAGCCGACCGACGAGCGGCGCGAACGGCGGTTGCGCTTCTTCTCTGCCTTCTTGGCTGCCTTGACAGCCTTCGGGTCGTTCTTGGCTATGCTGTCGAGCGAGTCTTTGCGCTCCTGGTCGCCGAATATGTTCTGCTCAAACTTGGCCAGCTCGGCCTCTATGCGCCTCTGCTCCTTGGTAAGCGCAGAGTCGGTGGTGCAGTACTGGGCGAGCGTTCGCCCGAGCATGTTGTTGGTCTTGTAGATGCTGCCCTCGTAGCGGTTGAGCGTGAAATAGTCGGCCATGCTCATCGTGGCGGCGTTGTTTAGGTTACTGGTCATCACCTCCTGGCGGCTGAGGAACGGCTCGAGGTCGGAATACTTCACCCAGAACAGCGGATACTTCGACGGTTCCCCGCCGAAATCGTCGTCGCGGGTCATCACCGGGCAGATGGCTATCACCTTGCGGTGGAACGACGAGTTGGCCTGGTCGAAATAGGCGCTCTCCTTCAGGTAGTACGACTTCACCTCGGCCGACGGTATGTCGCTGTTGTCAACCCTTACCTTGCCGTTGCTCTCTTCATAGAAGATGTGGTAATTGTCGAGCACGGTCTTCATCTGCACCTTGGCCGAGTCGGTGAACGCCTCGTTGCCGTCGAGCCTGTATTCGTAGACGGGTATGTAGCCGTTGAGTGCCAGCTTAAACACGTAGGTAAACAGGTTCAGCTGCCTGCCTATGGGCTCCACGGGGTAATACAGGCCTGCGTTGGCGTCTTTCATGAGGTCTATCTCGCGGTAGATGTCGCGCCGCCACACCACGTCCTCGGGCATGTCGATTGTCGTGGGGAACATCAGCTGTGCACGCCTTGTCATCTGCCCCGAGGCCTGCTGGGCCTGCTTGGCGGCAGCCTGGCTGCGCCTCATCTTGGGTTGTGCCGATGCCGCCCCCGCGGCAAGCGCTATGATCGTAATGAACAACAGTCGTTTCATATCTTAAAAGGCTTTATGTCTGGTTTTACTTTACAATGACCTCCATCGACGTGGGCAGCGTGCGCTGGAGCCCGTCGGGGCCTACGGCCGTGACGCGCGATATGTAGAACCGGCGGTTGCGGGCCAGTCGGCGGAACGTTGTCTTCTGCCTGTCGGAGAACTTGTCGCCGTCGCTCACCATGGGCACGGCGTTGCCCATGTTGTCGAAGAACACCGTCTCGAAGCTGAGCACGCGGAACCCTATGTCGAGTATGCCGTCGTCGATGGCCGCCCCGATGCCGTCGGCAGCCATGAGGCTCGCCTTGGGCAGGCCGCCGCCCTTGTATCGCGTGGGGTTGCCGTGCTCGTCGGCCATGGCTATGTATGCCGTCGGGTCGGGCAGCTTGCGCACACGGAACGTGAACTGGCCCATCTGCTGCACACGGCCGGTATTGGTCGACGACACGGTGATGGTCACGTCCTTGCCTATGGCGGTGGGACGGGCTATGTAACGGCCCGGGCCCACGGGCTGCAACGTGCCTCCGGTCATCGTCGCCGTCACCTTGTTGAGCGGCACACCGGGCACGCTCACGCTTATCGGGTTGCTGTAGCCGGCATAGAGCATGTTCATGAGGTCGGCCGAGACGGTGGCGCTGGGGTCGACAACGGTGTATTTCTGGCTGAAATCGCGGCGCACGCGCTCTCCGTTGCCGTTGAGCATCTCGATGTATCCGGCCAGGGTGAAGTCGCCGGTACGCGAGCATACCGTCTCGTAAAGGCCGTCCTTGAGGTTCATCTTGCGGTTGCCGATGTATATCTCGGGCACCTGGGTGGTGTCGACGGCGGCCATTACGATGTGAGCCGAGAACTTGTCGCCCCTCACGATGGTCTGCGAGTTGGGTATCACGAAGGCATTGAGCGAGTTGACACGTATGTCCTTCAGGTCGATGTTCGACACGAGCGTGTGCAAAACCTCGCCCTCTGCGTAGCGCACATCGCTCTGGAGCTTCGACAAGAGCGTGACGGCCGCGGCCACGGGCATGTCTTCAAACATGTACTCCTGCCAGTTCTTGCCCATGGTCTGTATGTTGCGGGGCACGTCGGTAGACAGGTTGCTGCTGATGATGGCCTTCTGCGTGGGGTCGGTAACCATGGCCAGGATGCGCTCGCGGAACGAGTTGATGGCGTCGTAGAGCTTACGGCCGCGCCCGCGCCCGGGGGCAAGCATCACTTGGTTGGCTGCCTCGAGGTCTTCCTTGCCCACGATGTTCTTCACATCTCCGTCTTCGCCGTCGGCCTCTTTCACTATGGCCACCTTCAGTTCGTCAGCAAAGTTATACAGCGAATCGCTCATGCGCCTGACGGTCTGGGCCTTGTCGAACCATGCCTTCACCTTAGCCGGGTTGGCCTTGAGCTGCTCGCTGAAATCATCGTATATGACCTGGTTCTCCTTCGCGGAGTTGGCCGTTGTGCGGCTCAGGCTCTCCTCCACGATGGAAAAGCCGTTGAGCACCTCTGTCGAGACGTTCAAGGCGAGCATGGCCATAAGGACGACATACATAAGGTTTATCATCTTCTGGCGCGGGGAAACAGGTCTTTTCTTTATTGCCATATCGTTATATTTTCCAATCGGGCGGCCGCCGCGTCACGGCAGGGGCCTCCCATGTAAACAAAAATGCCTCGGCACGCTCGCCGCCGGCCGTCAGTCCTTGAGCGGCGCGGCTGCCTTCATGTTGACAGTCATGGCTTCTATCATGCGCGAGTAGATGGCGTTGAGCTCGGCTATCTGCTCTGCCATGCGGCGCGACTGCTCGTTGATTTGGTCGATGGTGCCAATTTGTGCGCTCGCGCCCTTGAGTTGCATCTCGTAAACCTTGCATATTCCGGTGAGGGTGCGGTTGAGGTTTTCCATCTCCTCGGAGTCGCGGGTGAGCCGCTGGCTCTGTTCCGACACCTTGGCGAGCATCTCCGTGAGGTTGCGCAGCTCGTCGATGTAGTTGGCGGTGGCCTCCTCCATCTCTTTTGCGGCCTCCTCCATCTCGGGGGTGACCTGTGGTTGCGGCTGCACAAAGGCCATGCCGCCCAACGGTACGGCCACCGAAGCCCCCTGCGGGCCCTGTGCCCCTGACGCCACGGCGCCATCGGTGGCGCCTTCTGCGGCTGCGGCGCCATCGGCGGAAGCCGCCGCGACAGCGTCAGACGGCGAGCCCAATATCACCGTACCGCCGCCACCGTAGACCACGGGGCCGGCACCGGCCGCCTGGGCAGGCTGCCCGACAGCGCCGGCAGCGCCCTCCTCGGCTTCTTCTTCGCCGAAAGCGTGGGTAGGCAAGTCCTTTCCGTCGGCCGTCTTGTCGAACGGTCGGTCGAAGGCCGAGATGAAGAACACAATCACCTCGGTGCCCATTCCGATGTAGAGCATTATGTTTGCGCCGGGCAAGTGAGTGAGCTTGAAGAGCGTTCCGAGGATAACGATGGATGCACCCCAGCTGTAAGCGTAATTAAGGAACGTCTGGCCGGGCACGCTGTCGAGCCACTTCTGCAGGCGGTAGATTATGTTGAACTTGCTGTATTCAGTCATCTCTTCTTCGATTTTTTGATTTTCTCACTTGTGGTATTGGCCAGGCTGCGCACACACCTGAACCCGATGTACGACCGCGGCTGGTTTTGGTACTCGTAGGAGCGCCATGCCGAGCGTATGTAAGACTCGGGGTCTTTCCACGACCCGCCCCTGACGCTCTTGCGCTTCAGGCGGTACGGGTCTTCGAGGGCGGCCTTGTATTCGAGCTGCGGGTTGATGTCGTTCATCATTTCCACCCCGGCCTCGGTGTAGACGGTGCTTGTCCATTCGGCCACGTTGCCCGCCATGTCGTAGAGCCCGTTGGTGTTTGCCTGGTAGATGCCTGTCTTGCTGGTTATCAGGTTGCCGTCTTTGGTGTAGTTGCCGTTGTCGGGCTTGAAGTTGGCAAAGAAGCATCCGTCGCCGCTCGCGGTGTTTTCCATTTCCCATGGGAACTCGTCTTGGTTCTTCCCCCTGGCGGCATACTCCCACTCGGCCTCGGTGGGCAGGCGGTAACGCTGCACGAACTGTGCGGCGCGCCCCAGGCCCCTGAGCAGGAACTCTGTGCGCCATACGCAGAAGGCGTTGGCCTGTTCCCACGTCACTCCTACCACGGGGTAGTCGTTGTAAGCCGGGTTGCTGAAGTAGAGCCTCATGTACGACTCGTTGTCGGCATTGGGGAAGTCGTTCACCCAGCATGTGGTGTCGGGGTAAATGTTTACGATGTAAGTGTTGAGGAAGTCCCACGGGCCGCTCCTGGGGCGGTTGATGGTCTGCCTCACCACCCTTCCCTCGTCGTCGATGTATGCAGTGTCCTTCGATATCCACACCTGCTCGTCGGGGTTTACGCGCACGTCGGTGTTGAGGTTACGCTGCGCCGGGTCGGTGCGGTACTTGCGCTTGGCTGCCTCGGCATAGTCGTAAATCTCGTATCGGTAGTTCATCTGGCTGGCGTCGAGCATCTTCTCGCCGGTCACGGGGTTGGTGGTATATACGCTCTCGATGGCCCTCAGCTCGTCTTCGTTGGGCTTGCGCGGGATGGCTTTCTTCCAGTTGAGGTACGGCTTTACCGGGTCGCCGTTTTCGTCTTCCTCAATCTTGTATGTCTCGTCGCCCCCGTATGCCGGGTCGGCCAGCCGTTCGCGTATTATGGAGTCGCGCACGTAATACACGAACTGGCGGTACTGCGAGTTGGTGATTTCCTTCTCGTCCATCCAGAAGCCTTCGACAGAGATGTCCCTTACGGGAGTCTGCTTTCCCCACAGGCTGTCTTCCTTTTCCAAGCCCATCTTGAGGTGGCCCCTCGGTATCATCACCATCCCGTAGGGCGTAGGCTCCGAGAAGGCCTTGCCGCCCGTGCCGGTGACCTCGCCTCCCGACGCCATCGACGCCTTGCCGCCGAAGCATCCCGCGAGCGAGAGCGTAGCCACGGCGCAGAGTGCCGTTATGATTGTTCTCTTGTCCATATCTGTTACAGTAATCTCACACTTTTATGCTTGTTCCGTCCCTTCTTGCCCAGGTCCATGTCGGTTTGGTAGCCAATGAATATCTCGTGGCTTCCGTTACCGATGCTTATGGCCGAGGTGTACACTTCGTAGCTGTAGCCGAGGCTTACGCCGTGGAAGTTGCCGCCAACCATCACCGTCACCGAGTTGGTTGGGCTGTACGACAGTCCGCCGTACATCATTTTCTTGCCGTTGGTATATTTCACCCGCCCTGTCACGTCGGCCCTGTAGGCTGTGCCGTCATACCGTGCCATGACGCTCGGGTGTATTGTTAAGAACGGGTTTCTGAGCTTAATATTGTATCCTCCGGTCAAATAATACGTGCGGTCTATCTTGAAACTCTGCGTCTCGCCGATGTCTATGGTGGGCGCATTGACGTGCAGCACGGAGAAGCCTGCCCACCAGTTGCGGTGCATATAGTACAGCCCCACTCCGATGTCGACGCCCGTGCCGGTGGCGTCTGACGACGGGAACGCCGGGTCGTCGGGCTCGCCGGTGTCTACCCCGCTGCCGTCGAAGCCCTCGCTGAGCAGCCCCAGGTTGACCCCACCGCTTATGTTGCCTCCCAGCAGCGGGTACTTGAGCGCATACTGCAGCGCGAAACGCTTGTGGGAGAACAGGCCTATGGCGTCGTTCATGAACTGTACGCCTACACCGTGATAGAGCTTTAGCAGGTAGAATGGTATGTCGGCGCCGGCATACATGGTGCTCGGGCTGTTTTCAAAGCCCGACATCGTCTTGGCGTAAGCGGCGGCGATGTTTATCTTCTGCTCCTTTCCGACCGAGGCAGGGTTGAACGACGGCTCCAGCGCCCAATAATGAGAGAAGGCCGGGTCATACTGGGCCTTGGCCGAAATGACGGCCAACACCACCATGGTCAATATTACGCTACTTCGCTTCAACACATCTGTTATAACGCTCCGACGGCTGTTTTTATTGTGCCGGGCGGCAGCTTTTCGACTTTTTTGACGCCCGATGCGCAACAGCCTCGCCGTCAGCGGTTTCGCAGAGATGCCGTTTTGCGTTGCGATACGGCCTGTCTTGGCCTGCCGAACGGGCCGTTTCTCACGCCCGTACGGGCCGTTTGGCAATGGGGGCGCGCCTCCGGCATCTGCCGGAGGCCCAAACGCCTGCCGACGATGCCGCCGCTTCGCCACCCGGGCGGCCGCCCAGTACCGCCATTGCCCCTGTGCGCATGCCTGCGCCAAGGCCGCCGGCAGCCCCGCGACAGCGGCCCCCGCAAGGCCGCGTAGGCCCACGGTGGTGGCGCCATGCCACAAAAAAAAGGAGGGCGCCCGGCTGATGATGGCGCCCTCCCTGCCTATTGCTACCGGCCTGTGCCGGTGACGTCATTTCACTATTACCTTGTATGACTCACCGGAAACCCTTACGACATAAAGGCCATTGGCAAAGGCATGCGATGCCATGTTGCCCACGGTGCCCGAGTAAACCAGCGCTCCGGCAACGGTGTACACCTCGGCTACGGTGGCTGCGTCGGCGCCGGCAACGCTTATCGTGCCGCCCGACGCTCCCACTGCCATGCCTGCGGCCTTCGGCGAAACCATGCCTGTGGCATACTTGTCCAGGTCGACAACGGGGTAGCCGTCGTTCTCATTGCCTGCGCCCAAGGCCCAAAGCTCGGCGCCCTCGGTCTCGTTGTTCAGGCGCGTCACAAAGTCTTCAGACGTCATCAGGCCGGTGGTGAATCCCTTGGCGTTGTCTATGGTATACGAGGCGAACACGTCGTTTGAAACGGCGATGGCCGGGCCACCAAACAGGTTGATGTCGAAATAGACGTTGCGCATATTAAACTTGTTGGGCTCGATAAACACCAGGTAGCCCAAAATGCCGCCGCTCTGGTTGGCCTCATACGACATCAGCGACGCTGCCGAGTAGCTGTTGTATATCTCGCAATCGCCCTCACGGCCTGTCACCGCTCCGCAAATGCCGCCCACCATCATGGCCGACTCCACCTTGCCGCGGTTGTAGCAATGGCGTATCACGCCGCCTTCCATGGATGCCGCAATGCCGCCGGCACCGCTTGTGGGCGATTCAACCGAGCCGTAGTTTACGCATCCCTCCACGACAGCCGAGTTTGCGCCTACTATGCCGCCTGCCGATATTCCGTTGATGCCGCCTGCCCCGGCCACCACGCTGCCGTAGTTGACGCAGTTCCTGATCCGTGAGGTCATGCCATCGGTCTTGCTGTTGCAACCAACGATGCCGCCACAATAGAATATGATGCAGCTTACCTGGGCATAGTTGGTGCAACCGTCAACCAGGCCGCGGTTGTAGCCGACGAACGCCCCGACCATCGAGTTGCCCTTTACCGAACCGCTTTCGATGGTGAGGTCGTGGAGCTCGAAGTGCTCTCCTGTGGTGCCCAACAACCCGGACGATATGATGTTCTCGCCTGTGTTGACGTTGAGGTTGCGTATCTTGTGCCCATTGCCGTTGATGATGCCGTCAAACACGAACTCCCTCATTTGCGTATCTTTATAGCCTATGGGCAGCCAGTCGTAGCCGGCGAGGTCGATGTCGGCAACAATGTCAAAATAAACACCGCTGTAAGTCTGGGTTCCCATGTCCACGTCGTTGGCAATCTTGGCCAGCTGCTGGGGTGTTTCCACTTGGTACGGGTTCTGCTTGGTGCCATCGCCGCCGGCAAAGGCGTCGGCAGCCAGCTCGCTCCACAACGGCAGCACCTCGAAGGTGGCTGCTATGTCCGTGGGTTCCTTTATCTGCAACGAGAGCTTGCCCTTGACCTCGGCCGCCATTTCTACGCCGTTCACCGTAAGGCTCGTGAGGCTGTAGCCCTTGGCCATCATCGGCTTAATCTCTATATAGTCGTCTTTCACCACCTTGTCGCCCGACTGAAGCACCTTGTTGCCGCAGCGAACGCTCAGGCTGCCTTCGCCCGTAACGGTCCATGTCACGGCGCACTCGTTGTCGGGTTTCTCCTCGCCGGTGAACACGGCGGTGAATATTGTCTTCTCGCTGAGGGTCAGGGTGACTTGGTTTTCGCCTAACTTCAAGTCGGACAGCATGTCGCGGTCGTTGGCCTTGAACTCTACGATGCTGTTTCCCGGATCGGCGACAGCCTTGACCGTCACGCTCGAACCGATGGTAACCAACTCGCCCGACTCTATGGCCCGGCCCTCGCTGTCGTACAGCTCGAGACGGCCGTTGCCCGAAACGCTGCTTATCACGGGCACCTTCTTCAACTCGGCCAGTGCCTCGATATGGATGTCGCCGGTCACCCGGTACATGTACTGGAACTCTCGCCCGCTCCCATCGCTGTCGCCGAGCTTGTCTGTGCAGTCTTCACCATTTATCGTAAAGCTCTTCAAGCCATAACCATTCTTGCACGACAGGGCTATCATTATGTTTTTGCCTTCTGCCACATAGCCTCCGTTGTCAACCGTGTTGAACTCGGAGTCGATAACATACATAACAAGGCCCTCGTCAAGGGCGTAAGTAACTTTACAATCATTTGCGTAAACACCGCATAAGTTCGCAAACAACAAGACAATTAACGTAACAAGATTTCTCATAACTTTAATTATTAAAATTTCCGTAAATATACATATTATATAAGTTGCAGAACGCGCCAAACACATAATTTATCTTAATTTGATACAACGAGAGCGATATTTCCATCATACCCACTAATTAATGTTACATAACGAACAGCGCCAGGTTGACACGGCGGGCGGTTGGGCCCAATGCGCCGGACAGAAGCCAAGCCGATGGCCCCATGCCGCCGTGGATACTGTCGGCTGCCCCTGGCAAAGGCGCATCGGGCGGCCGGGAGCCACGACCAAGGCCGGGATGCGGGCAAGAGACCGGTTGCGCCCGGCCAGCGCTACGCTTTACTCAACACACATTCAGGCAACATTCAAATGCCTGCGAATATGCTGCCAACAAACAGCCGCCTCTTTCCTGTTTTCACGCATGCGCCGCATGGCGCCACGAAACGGCCTGTATCGCACCCTGGAACGGCCTGTTTCGGGCTGCAAAACGGCACATTCCGAAAGCCCGAACGGCACCTGTCGGCAACTCGCTGAATGGCAGCGGGTTGGATGGGGTGGCAGTATGGTGGCACAGAAACACCGGATTGCAACGGCCACAGGCCCACAGCAGCGCAACCAGACGGCGGCCGCCGGGCCGGCATCACAACTTTTGGGGAGATGCAAACCAAAAAAAACCTAAAATCAAAGACTTTATAACATGGTATAGGTATCACTTCTGCAAAAAATGATTACCTTTGCTTACAGAACGAATACCTAAAATAATTTAGCAAGAACAACAAACTAACGCGCAACGCAAGCGCAACTCCCTACCTACGGCAAGCGCCGCAATGCAACCGCGGCAGACCGGAATGGCAGAACAATGCGAAGGAACTAAAACGAGTCAACGGGCACAATCCCGTAACGCAGCAACCGATGCTGCTCACGACTACCATACAAACAACATATTATATGTAATGTAAATGGAAGACAAGAAGAGACTATCTATCAAATTGGCAGAGGACATTGGCGTCGACGTCAGCCGCTGCTACCAGTGTGGCAAGTGCACTGCCGGTTGCGTGCTCGCGCCCGACATGGACATTGCACCGAGCTTCCTGATGCGCCTGCTGCAGACGGGCACGGAGAAAGCCGACGCACGCGTGCTTGGCTCGACGGCCATCTGGCTGTGCCTGAGCTGCGAGAACTGCGTGGCACGATGCCCGATGGAAATAGACCTGCCGGCCATAATGGACCACTTGCGCGAACTGTCGCGCACCGGGGGACGGGTAAACGAAAAGGCCAGGCCCATAGTTGCATTCCACAAGTCGTTCCTCGACATGGTGAAGCACAACGGCCGGACATACGAGATAGGTCTCGTGGCCGAGTACAAGATGCGCACGATGCGGCTCATGCAAGACGTGGACATAGCACCGACGATGATGGCCAAGGGCAAGCTGAACATCGTGCCGGAAAGGCTTAAGGACAACGGCGACAAGGTGGGGCACATATTTGCGAACACCATCGACAAGAAAGACAGAACCTAAAACTAAACATCTATACATGAATACAGGTTTCTATCCGGGATGCTCGCTCAACGGCACATCCCGCGAATATAACGAGTCGGTGAGGGCCGTGGCCGCTGAGCTGGGGCTGAAACTTACCGAGATTGACGACTGGAACTGCTGCGGGGCCACCGCGGCCCACTCGATGAGCCGCGAGCTTTCGGTGGCACTGCCGGCACGGGTGCTTGCGCTGGCCGAGCGGCAGGGCTTCGACGAGGTGCTGGTGCCATGCGCCTCGTGCTACAACAGGCTCAGCGTGGCCGCCCACGAGCTGGCCCGCGACGAGGAGCTGGCCGCCAAGGTGGGCGCTGCCGTGGGCATGGCATACTCCGGAAAGGTGAGGATTGTCAACGTGCTGCAGTACCTGCAGGAACACGCCGCCCAACTGCTGCCCGGCAAGATAAGGCATAACTTCGCCCACCGAGTGGCCTGCTACTACGGCTGCCTGCTCGTCAGGCCACACAAGGTGCTCGGCTTCGACCGGCTGGAAGACCCGCAGTCGATGGACGGGATGATGAGGGCCATTGGCGCCGAGCCCATAGACTGGGCCTTCAAGACCGAATGCTGCGGGGCCGGCCTGTCTGTGTCGCGCACCGACCTTGTGGGCAAGCTGTCGGCAAACATACTGGGCGACGCCCGCGACCGCGGTGCCGAAGCCGTCGTGGTGGCATGCCCCATGTGCCACTCTAACCTCGACATGCGCCGCACGGCCATCAACAAGTGCCTCGACGAGCCTACGGACATACCCGTATTATACATCACACAGGCCATCGGGCTGGCCCTGGGGCTGAGCCGCAAGGCGCTCGGCCTGCAGCGCCACATCGTGGAAGTCAAACTACAATGAAACATGAAGTATGTCAAAAATAGGAGTTTTCATCTGCCACTGCGGCGAGAACATCGGCGCAACGGTTGACTGCGCCAAGGTGGCCGAGGCCGCCGCGTCAATGGAGGGAGTGGCCTTTGCCACCGATTACAAGTATATGTGCTCCGACCCGGGGCAGACGCTGATAAAGAACGCCATACGCGAGCACAGGCTCGACGGCGTGGTGGTGGGCGCATGCTCGCCACGGATGCACGAGCCTACGTTCAGAAAGGCATGCGCCGAAGCCGGGCTCAACCCCTACCTGTGCGAGATTGCCAACCTGCGCGAGCACTGCTCGTGGGTGCATCCCAAGGGCGACGACACCACGGAGAAGGCCATCGAGATTGTGCACGGGCTCGTGGAGAAGGTGCGCCGCAACTCTCCGCTGACGCCAATCCACGTGCCCATAACAAAGAAGGCACTGGTGATAGGCGGCGGGATAGCCGGCATACAGGCCGCGCTCGACATCGCCAACTGCGGACACAAGGTGATATTGGTTGAGAAAGAGCCGTCGATAGGAGGCCACATGTCGCAGCTTTCCGAGACATTCCCTACGCTCGACTGCTCGCAGTGCATACTTACGCCGCGAATGGTCGAGGTGGCACAGCACCCCAACATAACGCTCTACACCTACGCCGAGCTCGACTCGCTGAGCGGGTTCATAGGCAACTTCGAGGCAAAGATACGCCTCAAGGCCAAGAGCATAGACGAGAGCCTGTGCACGGGCTGCGGGCTATGCACCACGAAATGCCCACAGAAAAAGATTCCGAGCGAGTTTAACGCCGGACTGGGAAGGCGCACGGCCATCTACGTGCCGTTTCCGCAGGCCGTGCCCAACAAGCCCGTCATCGACAAGGAGCACTGCACCCACTACCGCACGGGCAAGTGCGGCGTGTGCGAGAAGGTGTGCCCAACCCACGCCATACGCTTCGGCCAGGAAGACCGGATAATCACCGAGCAGGTGGGGGCGGTGGTTGTGACCACCGGTTTCAACGTGCTCGGCACCGACTTCTTCCCGGAATACGGCTACGGGCGCTACGCCGACGTCATCACCGGGCTGCAGTTTGAGCGCCTGGCATCCGCATCCGGGCCCACGCTTGGCGAGATACGGCGGCCGTCGGACGGCAAAGTGCCGGAGAAGGTGGTGTTCATCGCCTGCTGCGGGTCGCGCGACCCGGCCAAGGGAATACCCTACTGCTCGAAGATATGCTGCATGTATACGGCCAAGCACGCCATGCTCTACCAGCACAAGGTGCACGGGGGAGAGTCTTATGTGTTCTACATGGACATACGGGCCGGCGGAAAGAACTATGAGGAGTTTGTGCGCCGGGCCATCGAGGAAGACCACGTCAACTACGTGCGCGGCCGCGTTGCCCGCATATACGAGAAAGAAGGCAAGCTCATTGTCAAGGGAGTCGACACGCTGCTCGGGGCCACTCCCGTAGAGATTGAGGCCGACATGGTGGTGCTGGCCACCGCGGGAGTGTCGAACCAAGGCTCTGAGGAGCTGGCGCAGAAGCTGCACATATCCTACGACCCCTACAAGTTCTTCGCCGAGGCCCACCCAAAGCTGCGCCCCGTCGAGACCAACACGGCTGGCATCTTCGTGGCCGGGGCATGCCAGGCACCCAAGGACATACCCGAGACCGTGGCCACGGCGTCGGGCGCGGCGGCCAAGGTGGCCGCGCTGTTCTCGCAGCCCGACCTGGTGCGCGAGCCGCTCGTGGCTGTGGTCAACCGCTCGGCGCCGCCCGTGTTCAGCACCTGCGTGGGATGCTTCATGTGCCAGACGGCCTGCCCCTACCAGGCCATCGAGCGCGAAGAGATAAAAGACCGCAGCGGCAAGGTGATAAAGGTGGTGGCAAAGGTCAACCCCGGCCTGTGCCAGGGCTGCGGCACCTGCGTGGCCTTCTGCCGCTCCAAGTCGATAGACCTGCAGGGATTCTCAAACCAGCAGATGTTTGCCGAGGTGGAGGCCCTGCTCGAAACAACCAACTAACAGCAAGTGAATAGCATCAATGACAATGAGCAATGACAATAATTCTGCGTTTGAACCGCGCATAATAGCATTCGTCTGCAACTGGTGCACATACGCCGGGGCAGACCTGACAGGCACGAGCCGCATAAAATACGCCACGAACGTGAGGATAGTAAGGTTCCCCTGCACGGGCCGAATCGACTTCCTGCTGCTGCTCAAGGCGTTTGCATCGGGGGCCGACGGCATCATAGTGTCGGGGTGCCATCCCAACGACTGCCACTACACCTCGGGCAACTTCCACGCCCGCAGGCGGTGGATGGTGTTCCGCAGCCTGCTCGACACGCTGGGCATCGACACGAGGCGCATCCGCTACTCGTGGGTGTCGGCGGCCGAGGGGGCCAAGTGGGCCGACCTGGTCAACGATACCGTGGCCACGATACGCGAGCTGGGGCCTTACAATGAATACAAGAAAGTGGCTGATTATCTCGGAAAGGAGGCTGGCGATGAATAACCTTACTGAACTTGCCAACAAGTTGCTGGGCGACGGAACGGCAACGAAAGTGATTGGATACGAAGAGGCCCACGGCAAGACGAGGCCCTGTTTCTGCACCGAGGCCGCCGACACGGGGCGGCTGGTGCTCGACGAACGCTGCACGAACAACATAGCCGTATACCTCACCAAGCCCGAAATAGTGGGTGGGCACAAGGTGGCCGTCACGGCCACGATGCCGGTGCTGCGCACCATGGTGCAGCTGGCCATGGAAAACCAGCTGCCCGACGGCACCACGGCCATTGTGAGCACAGAGGGCGGCGAGGGCCTTGCCGTGCTACCTACGGTCGGGGACATGGAGCGGGTGGTGGCCGGCACGCCGCTCGACATCAGCGGCAAGGAGCGCGAGCTGCGCGAGCGGCTCAAGGCCATGAGCCGCGAGGAGCGGTGGCAGTTCTGGCTGGGCGAGATGTCGAGGTGCATAAAGTGCTACGCCTGCAGGGCCGCATGCCCGCTGTGCTACTGCACGCGCTGCATCGTCGACAACAACTGCCCGCAGTGGATACAGCCCTGGGCGAGCCCTCTGGCGAGCATGGAGTGGCAGATAAGCCGGGTGATGCACATGGCCGGAAGGTGCGTGGCTTGCGGGGCATGCAAGCAGGCCTGCCCAATGGGCATACCCATCCACCTGCTCACGCTGTCGCTGGCCGAAGACATACAGAATGAGTTCGGAGTGGCACCGGGCAGCGTGATGGACCACGGCAACGTGCTGTCTACGTTCAGGCCCGGCGACAAGGAAGACTTCATACGTTAAACATCATACCCTGACAATATGGAAAACCTACATATAACCAACGGGCAACTGGCCCAGTGGCTCGATGACATGAGGCGCGACGGGCTGCGGATTTTTGCGCCGGTGGCACAGGGAGGCAAGACCGACTTCAAGTTCCTGGCCGAGGGCGACGCCGTGGCCGAGGGCTACGTGCAGACGGCACAGTCGGCCAAGCGCATAGTGCTGCCCATGGCCGAGGTGCTGTTCTCTTACAGAAAGCACGGCAAGGACATCGAGGTGGCCAACCCCGGCACCGACCGATTCAATGACACCATTATATGGAAAGCGCGCCCGTGCGACGCAAGGGCGATGAGGCAGGTGGCCGAGGTGTTCACCCGCGACTACGACGACGCCATATTCGAAGCGCGACGAAGCCACACCACGATAGTGGCCTTCAGCTGCAACACATGCGACGACTGCTGCTTCTGCACATCGGTGGGGGGCAGCCCGGGCGGCACCGAGGGCAGCGACATCTTGGTGACGACGCTCACCGACGGCGGCGGGGCGCTGGTCGAGGTGCTCACGCCTAAGGGCGAAGGGCTGGCGGCCAAGTACCTGGCCGGGGCCGCACGCGCCGACGGGATTGACAAGCAGGCCCACCTGGCCGACGTCAGGGTGCTGTTCAGCGCCGACGAGGTGAGGGCCAAGCTCGACGGGGCTTTCGACAGCCCCGTGTGGCAGGAGCAGTCGGAGCGGTGCCTCGGCTGCGGGGCATGCGCCTTTGTGTGCCCCGTGTGCACGTGCTTCGACATACAGGAAGATGCCCACGGAGCCAGAGGCAGGCGAATAAGGTGCTGGGACTCTTGCGGATTCTCGATGTTCACGCAGCACACGTCGGGCCACAACCCGCGTCCGACGCAGGCCGCGAGGTGGCGGCAGCGCATTCTGCACAAGTTCTCGTACATTCCCGAGAAACTGGGTGAGGCCGGGTGCACCGGCTGCGGGCGGTGCTCGAGGGCCTGCCCGGTGGACATGAACATTTCGGAACACTTAAAAGCTATTGCAGGACATGAGTAACAAGAACATATACCTTCCGTACCTGATGCGGATTGAGAAGATAACCGACGAGGCGCCGGGGGTTAAGACTTTCAGGCTGGCGTTTGAAGACAAGGCCGAGGGCGAGGCCTTCGACTTCCGCGCGGGGCAGTTTGCCGAATACTCGGCGTTCGGCGAGGGCGAATGCACATTCTGCATTGCCTCGCCACCCACACGGCGGGGCTACGTGGAGTGCACATTCCGCAGGGCCGGGCGCGTGACCACAGGGCTGGCCAAGCTCGAAGAGGGCGACACCATGGGCTTCCGCGGGCCGTTCGGCAACTCGTTCCCCATCGAGCAGTGGCAGGGAAAGAACCTCCTGTTCGTGGCCGGTGGCATTGCATTGCCGCCGATGCGCTGTGTCATAGAAAACGCGCTGGACATGCGCGAGAAGTTCAAGGACATCACCATCATCTATGGTGCCAAGTCGGTGGGCGACCTTGTCTACAAGGAAAAGCTCAAGGAGTGGGAAGCCAGGCCCGATGTCAACATGGTAACCACGGTCGACCCGGGCGGCGAGACGCCCGACTGGAAGGGCAAGGTGGGCTTTACACCGACGGTGCTTGAGCAGGTGGCGCCGTCGTCGGACAACACTGTGGCCGTGGTCTGCGGCCCGCCGGTGATGATAAAGTTCTCGTTCCCGGTGCTCGAAAAGCTGGGATTCAAAGACACCGACATCTACACCACACTCGAAAACAGGATGAAATGCGGACTGGGCAAATGCGGGCGCTGCAACGTCGGCAAGATGTATGTCTGCAAAGACGGCCCTGTGTTTACCAAGGCACAGCTCAACGGGCTGCCGCCAGAATACTGATGGGGGCGCCCCGATTCTGCCCGGGGCCCTCTGCCAGCACCGTATGAAACCCTGCGCCATTGCGGCGCGGGGTTTTATAGTTTATTGAAAAACAGGCTGAAGCGCCCTCAGTATATTGCCTGCCATGCCGGTTGGCGCCACAGTCGAAGCCGCTGCGGGCTATGGCGGGGCATGGCTGGATGCAAGACTACGGCAAGTGTATGCAGGCGGTGGTGGGTAATTGTCGATATATAATGAATAAATGCCGGTGCCCGCATGGCCTTACTGGGCATGTGTTTCGCCCTTTATGCCACCGCCAAAGGCTCGCAAGCGGCATCAAGCCGCACAGGCGGGCATTGGGCCGGGGGAATGGTTGACGGCAGTTGCACCGTCGTGCCCAACCCACTGTGCCACAGCCTGTTGGAAAAACGGGCCGTATGACGCTGCCAAACGACCTGTATTGCATTGCCAAACGGCCTGTTTCACAAGGCAAAACGGCCTTTGCCGCCTATTCAAAAAGACACGCACACGGCACCGCAAGCCGCCATTACTTTTGCCACGCAACAAGGTTGCCGCCCATGGCCTGCGTGCCGGCCGACTACAAGAGCCGAAAGCCAATTGCCATCCACAGCATGCCCCATTCCGGGGATGGGCTTTTGCCATTGCACTGCCGACGGTTTGGGCCACTGTCAAGGCCGCGGCATGGCATGGGCACACGCGGCTTGGGGTTTAAGTAATTGTTCAAAATTAATTGCCATCAAATTGTGCGCTATTTCGGAGATGCATGCCAAAGTCCGAAGAGAGAGCGTAGCGGGCTACGCGACCGATGAGACTTTGGTATGCTGCCCGAAAGAGCACACAATTTGATGGCAAAGATATAGCGGACACCTGCAAGGTCTATTGTATCGGTTAATTTTGAACAGCTACTTATTAATCCGCCACAACGATTGCATCTTGCAGGCATTTATGCCGGTTGCCCCTTGTGTGCCGCAGGCCTTGCGGCCTGCGCCGAGAGAAAGCGAGAACAGGGGGGCATGGCCATGGAATCTATGCGCATGGGCAAGCAACAGGGCCAATGCCGCAAACGGCATTGGCGCATTGAGGCCCGGTGGCAACGTAACGGGGCATGCAAACGCATGCATGCTCAAACCTGCTTAGCTACGGCGCACCGGCCGCAAGGCTCTCAGGCCGGCCCACGCGGTTGCCACCCGTCTCACGCAACAGCCGGCTGGGTTCTTACAGGCGGGCCTGACCCGATGTGCAAGGCGGGCAACGAAAAAGGGGATGACGGCATCAGATGCCGTCATCCCCAAATGTCTTATTCATTCAAAATCATACTCCTGCGGCTATAGCACGGCAGCCGGCGGACTGTCAGTACTCGTCCTCGTTGAACAGAAAATCCTCCTTTGTGGGATAGTCGGGCCAGATGTCCTCTATGCTTTCGTAAACATCGCCTTCGTCCTCAATCTCCTGCAGGTTTTCAAGAACCTCGAGGGGTGCGCCCGAACGGATGGCATAGTCGATTAGCTCATCCTTTGTGGCAGGCCAGGGGGCGTCTTCCAGCTTCGATGCCAATTCAAGTGTCCAATACATAGTCGTTGATATTTATCAGTTATAAATCAGCCGCAAAAATAATAATTTTATTCTTATTTGCAAGAATTATCCCATATTTTTTCTCTCACACCGTCAACAAAGTTTAATTTTCTCGCCAAGACAAAGAGATAGTCTGAAAGGCGGTTCATGTACTGCAGCACCTCGGGGTCGAGCTTGGTGCTCTCGGCAAGGAAGAATATGCGCCTTTCGGCCCGCCTGCACACCGTGCGGCATACGTGGGCAATGGCCGCCTCGTGCGAACCACCGGGCAGAATGAAGTTCTTCTGCTGCGGTATGCTGGCATTGATTGTGTCGATGGCCTCCTCGAGCCGGGCAATTTCCGACGGGTCGAGTGTGTACGACGGGGCGAGGGGTGTCTTAGTCTTGTCTGTAGCCAGGTATGAGCACACTGTGAACAGGTTGCGCTGTGTCCTCACCACAAGATTCTTGTCGTCGCCGTCTTTCATGAACGAAACGAGCAGTCCGAGCTGTGAACTAAGCTCGTCGACCGTACCGTATGCCTCAATACGCGAATTGGTTTTCTTCACTCTTTGGCCGCCTACCAGACTGGTGGTGCCCTCGTCGCCTGTCCTTGTATAAACCTTATTCAACTTCATGGCCGTAATGTTTTAAAAATTAACGATATAATTCTGTCTGTAACGCTTCTTGTCAAAGCAGACTATACCGCAGTAGTACAGGTCGAAGGTCACTGCCGTGCGGCCGTCACGCTGTATCGCGGCCCACAGTCTGCGCCCATGACGGCTGCTGTGGATGCCCTCGACAACAAACATTGAGGCCGGACCGGCATGGGCCAAAGCCCGACGGTAGAGGTCGGCACAACAGGCCTCTGGCGTGAAACGGGCCATGTCGATGGTGGCCGGGCAGCTAAAGGCTGCAGAGGCTCCGCCCCGGGTGGGGCCGCGCGTCACCTCGGCCCTGCGGCAACCGGCGCTCACGTAGGCCCTGAACGGCTCGAAGGGCGACCCAAAGTCGACCACGCAACGCGGCTGCAGATAGTTGGCCATGCGGAAATACAACTGGCACAACCGGCGCTCCGGCCCCGAAACGGCCTTTACCATGCCTTCAAGCTGTTTGTAGGCATAATACGGATAATGCTCATTCACTACATATCGTATGAAACTATATGCCCATGGAGACTGTACACCAAAGCCGCGGCTATGACGGCATCTCCACGCCCAAACAATCATCCGCCTTATATCATACATATCAACTGCAGAATGGAAATACTTACAAAAAACGTCTCTTGTGCAAATCTACAAAAAATATCTGATAATAAAACAAAACCAAAAGAAAATATATTCAATAAAAACAAATTGGTCACAATAGTGCCTCGTGAGTTAGCTTCTATGCCTTGCGGATTGCTCACTGATTCGGCATGAGGGCCAAAGGCAGACGAATAGCCGGATAACATGTGCAAACTGGATTTAGTGGGCCGCTGGCGCGCAGACGGCTTCTTGCAGCACTTAAGGCGCATCACGGTCGGCGGGCCTCGTGCTGAGTGGCCATGGTGTTAACGGTTGATGGTTGCGGCAACTGCTCGTCGGCTGCCTGGCGCTACCTGGATTCAATGCTCCATCGGGAGCCCGGCACCGACATTCGTCAATGCCGAAGCACACATCATTATATAAGGGGGCCACTGGCTCGGCTTGCCATTGCCCTTGACGCGGCAGCAAACGCCGCAAGCCTCAAGCCGCTGCAAGCAAAAGCCGCAATAAATATAAGCGCCCTACAAGCCCCGGAATGTTTCAGTCATTTGCATTCAGGCTGCCCCCTGCCATTGGCAAGGCCACAGCGGGTGGCAAAACTGCGAAGCGGCAGCATGGTATGTGGGAAAGAGGATTGGGGAGATTGGCCGGCATGGCGAGACAAAAAAACCAATACCATGCAGAATGGCGGCAGGG
The DNA here is from genome assembly GCF_023336985.1 of Marseilla massiliensis. NCBI lineage: Bacteria > Pseudomonadati > Bacteroidota > Bacteroidia > Bacteroidales > Prevotellaceae > Marseilla > Marseilla massiliensis. The sequence continues at coordinate 63,669 of NZ_JAMBLP010000020.1, forward strand.
AGGCATTGAGCTTTCACGCCACCCCGGCCCAACGCAATATGCGCATGGGGCAGGCCGCTGCCCTATCGGGCGCAGCTGCGGCGGCATCCGCTACCTGCACGGCTGCCGGCGCAATGGAGCAATCCGGCCCGCGTGGCCGCCCCCGGAAGCCCTGGGGGATGGGATGCGCGGCCGGGGACGCAGGA
>NZ_JAMBLP010000021.1:0-60026 GCF_023336985.1 Marseilla massiliensis
ACGGACTCATACTAATATCTAGTTATCTTTTGCAAACAGCCAATAGTATTATGGAAAGATAACTGACTACTTGCACTATCATCGTAAATATAAGCCAACGACTGGAAAGCCAAATGCCTTCATTCTTTTGAAGGTGTTTGGCTAACTCTTTACTATGTTCCTCCAAAAGTTTCTTCTCTTCCTTGATGTGATTGGCAGAGCATTGGTTCACCTTGGCAAGTTCACTGTCGTCAACCTTAGCATGGATGATGGTATTCTTTTCCACTTTGACAATGGCATTGCTGATGCCGTCCACTATGTTGTCGGCACTTTCCTTGGCTGCTTCCAGAGCCTTGAAAGCCGCCCGTTCCCGTTGGACGGTGTGCTTTAGGCTGCCGTGTATGCCGTGCAGTTCTTCTTTCAGGACTTGGATTTCATTCAGCAGATTGCGAAGTCCAACTATTTGACAGTTGACTTCTTGAAGCAGTCCGTCAAGCTCCTGCATATCCTGTTTCAACTCCTCTTCGTGCGTATAATTGGCAAGCCGCTCACGCAGGGCGGCGGTATCGGGTTGTTTCATATCCTCTGTTGTTTATTGGGTTTGTCATTTGCGTTTCATTCCTGATTTCTTCTGTGTGCCGAGCCTGTGCGAAGCCTCATGCGCACAACGGCGGGCAAACTCTATCTCGTCCTCCTCCGGGTCGCGTCCCCATTTGAGGTCGGACTGCGAGCCGCCTCCACCGCCGCCGGATGTCATCTCGTAGGGTGACGCTATAAGGGTGAAGTAAGCCATCGCCAAGTTCTGCTAGTCCTGCCAGTTGGTAAGTTCTTGGTAGTCGAACTCGTTGTTGAAGAAGTCAAGCACCTTGTCGGGCAGATAGCGTTTGTAGGTTTTTCCGTCATGTTCAAACTCCGTGGGCTGGCGGTTCGGCTTATAGTCCGTTGTCGGGCTTCATTAGGAACGGATGGCTTCAGTGTCGCTGTGGCGGTCGGTTTGGGTGTCGGGCTTGCTTGTTTGGCTTTCTGTTTGTTCTGTTCCGGATGCAGCTTCTCCCATGTCTGCCTGATGCGTGATGCGGTCAGGTTGCGCCCCTTACCAAGTTCGGAAGCCTTAAACCTTGTGTTGCTCTTGCAAAGCACATAGCCGCGTATCACATCCTTCTTGTTCTTGCGCAAGTACAAATCGTACCCTTTGGCGGCAAGCAGTTCCTTGTAACCGTCCCATGACCATTCGTCAAGCTTACGCAAGGCTTCCATGCAATCGGCACTGACTTGTGGGATGTTCGCCTCGTGTATGTGCATGGCGGTAGTCCAGCCCCTTTGCCGTGCGATCTTTTCAGTTGCCCGTTGTGCCCGTAAGTGGATGGCGTGGTCGTTGTTGATGTTCCCGTCCTCGTCCACACGGCAGACAATGGCATGGAGGTGCGGTATGCCGCTCTTGGATTCCTCGTGCAACCATACGGAGGACTTGCTGCCCGATACGTTGGTGCGTGGGGAAACAGCATTGCCGTCCTTGTCTCGGATTTCCTGCTCGTCGAAAGCCGCCACGAAGTCGTACCACAGTTGCCGCCAGTCATCCAAGGTGAAGTCTTCAGTATGTTCCATCGCTGGGCTAATCTCCATGCGGATGACATTGTTCTTGATGTTTGCGTGGTTCATGGTAGCGAACTTCATTTCCGTCCATATTCCCGTAGCGTCCATGCCCTGCGGCATGAAGTTGTCTCAGATGCGCGTTATCTTTTCGGGATGTTTCTTGTTCCTCGATTCGCCCGATACATAGAGCATCGCCCTTATGCCGTGGGCTACCGCCTTTGCGTTGGCTATCATGCGCCGTCCTCCTTAGCTTCTTGGTTTGTTGTCCCTGCCGGATAGCTGTTCGCCGTCTGCGTGGACTGCAGGAAGTCGGCGACATGGTTCGTGACATGGGCCACTTTCTCGTACCATTCAAGCATGGTCTCTTCGTGCTGGAAAAGGCGTAGCTTCTCGTTGTCGGTCAGTCCGTGCATGGCGTTGGCGAAGTTCACCATGTCCGTGCGGCAGGCCGCAAGTTGACGCAAACCGTCCAGTTCCCTGTCGGAAAGCCTTTGCCGTGGCTTGTAGCCGAGTACCCTTACCCGGATGAAATCACTGCGTGTCATGCCGTACCGGCTAGCGGTCTCTTTGATTTGCGAAAGCTCCTGTTCCGTGACCTTGGTGACAACCACCTTGTCGCGCCTTATAACGACCTTCTTTTGCTCATGCTCTTGACTGGAGGTATCTTCGTATTCCATATATAACAGATGTCTTTGAAAAGTCGTGAAACGGTTTCTAAAAGAGGGATGATGCGAGCCTGCGAGCGGCAAGGACAACAGTCTGCCGGACTGTTGCGAGGGCGTCGTGGTATTACTGTCCGAAGACGGTAATACCTCGGCATACCTCGCAACTGAACGCTACCGCTCCATGTCAATCCATCCGTCCGCTTGCCACAGCCAAAACAGACTGGTGCCAGTGGAGTGCCGGATAATTGAACAACGGAAAATGTTTTTTGCATCCTGTTTCTGTCAGCTTTTATTCTTCCCTCTATTTTCTGAATGAAGGGTTGTCGAATACAATCTTGTCCACCATCTCGTTCAGCCTGTCAGCAATCCTGTCGCCGTACAACTTGCGTATCTGTTGCGGTACGAGGTTGGTGGTTATGAACGAGAAGCCACGGTTCTCGTATCTTCTTGCAAGCAGGTCAGTCAGCGGCCTGTGCATGTTGCCGAACTCCTGCACCTCCACAGGCTCTATGCCCATGTCATCGATGTCGAGCATCTCCATATCACACAGCCTCAGGAACTCGGTATAGCTGTTCCGACACAGATGGGCAATATGAACGGCATTCACGATCGGCATACCATACACAGTCCTGTGGTTGTTGTCCGGTATCCTGATTACATTGAGCAGGTTCTGGAACGCCCTCATTACGGTGGCCTTGCCGTTGCCGCACAAGCCGCACAGCATCACCCCGCACCGTCTGCCGGAGGTAAGGCTCGCAGCAAGGCTTCTGACTTGTGAGTCTACTGCGTCAGGATAAAGAAATGTGCCTCCGAAACGGCTCATTTCGCCTGCGATGGCACATTTAAGCAGTTTCGCAGCCGTCTCTTCATCGAAAGGCAGTCTAAAACGCTCCTTCGTAGTCCTCGGCTGACACAGCCGTGACATCAGAGTCTCTATAAGTTGGGGATTTCCGTTTTGTTCCATATCGGGTTGTATTCAGATGTTTGATAATCCAATGGTAAAAATGGCTTCGGCAATCGCTCTCGTCCCGCTGCGCGTTTCCGCCGATTCTTTGCTCGTCGAAGAAGTCACGGATATGCCCGTGTAGCCTGCTTCTGTCAATAATCCAGTTTTCTCTTTTCGCCAGCACTTCGATAATCTTGTCCTGCCAAGCCGTATCGTCAAGCAGGAGTGACTCAAGCTCATCCAGCGGTTTATGTCCGTCTTCCCGCGCATGTTGGGAGTTGATAATATCTTCATCTTTATCTTTTATATTAGAATGGGGCAATTGTACGGTCAACTCATGGGTCAACTGTCGGGTAACCTGATGCGGCAACTGCCGGGACGGCTGCATGGTCAAGGAATATAGCGCAGGGGTGTGGATTCCTGTACCGACCTGACAATCTATCAGCCCACGCTCTTTGAGGTGCTGCCGTGCCTTGCTGATATTCTGTTTGGTGGTCGAGAGCCGCACGCAGAGGATGGCTGTATGGCAGGCAAACGGCATGTTCCAGCGTAGGCGGTTTGCCTCATACAGGAGGTAATGATAAAGTGCTACCTCCGTAGGGTTGAAAGGACTGCGCTCCGCTTCTGCCCAAAACTGGTTAATGTAGTCGTATATGCCTGCCATGACTTACCGCTTCGAACGGTTGATGATTTACTTCTGTGCCTGTTGGTCGAGTTCCGCCAGCGATGCCACGCGTACATTCTTCATCCATGCCTCCAGTTCGGCCTTGTCGAAGAAACACAGTTTGCCGTTGGGTTTGTAGTAAGGTATGACGCGTCGCATCATCAGCTTGTGAAGATAACTCACTTTGATTCCGAGAAATTTCGCGGCCTCGGCCGTCGAGATCAGTTGGTTCGTCTGTTCCATATTTCTGTCGTTTTTGATGTGATTTCTTAGGCTGTGAAAGCCGTCGTTCCGATAAGGAAGACGGTGCAAAGTAAGTCATCGGAAATCACACGACAAAAGCTCTTAACCAACTGTAAAACAGATGGAAAGCTAAGTGGAAAACTTTTAAAAGCACGGCTGTAAAACAACCGCAAACAGACGAAAACAGGGAATAGAAAAAACAGATGTTAAACGAGATGGGTTGCCTGAAACGATAAGGCGGTTAAATTTTGATGTTTCTCTCCCAACTGCGATATGCATCGGTATTGCGGATATTATCGTCGGCTTCCGCCACTTTCTTAAAAATGGAGATTATAACATCCTCTTTGTCGGCTTTGGAACCCCTGCGGTTCTTCACATCCAACAACTGGCGCATATTGTTCAGATGCCAATAGTCGCCAAAAATTTTCCACTGGCGGCTGATGTTGCAGATTGCTGCTATGCTGTCCGCGATGAAAGCCATCAGTGTGGCATTACATCCATCATGCGGACGGTATTCTGCATCAAGAAAGCCTTCGTGACGCAAGGCTTCCATAAATATCATAGTTCTGTCTCCTTTCAGGGCATCCGGGAAATCCGGTGGAAAGGAAAACCGATATGCTGTCTCTGGTTCTGTGGTCGATTGAGACTTGCCAGAGGAACCGCTGCCGAACGGTGAAGAAGCCTTTTTAGATTTGCGCTCCGACAATTGCTCGATTTTCTTGCGATACTCCATATAGACAGCCATCGGAACAATGAAGATAACGAGCGAGATTACCACGAACATGACGACGGTAATAGCATCCGTCTCAAGTCGTGCGACCGCTACCCGTCCGGCAAGGACAGATATGAGTAGCCACACTGCTCCCGGCAGCAGGATGTTCACATTGAAATCATCTGGCAATCTTCTCATACTCTATATTATTATATTCGTTCAGGTATTGGCAAACTCCATATCGATAAGGCTGATGGCATCTTCCTTTTTCTTGTTGATGATTTTGGCGTAGCGTTGGGTGGTAGTGATGCTCTTGTGCGCCATGTTGCTTTGGATAGTACGGATATCAGTACCCGCTGCAGCCTGAAGAGTCGCGTATGTCCTGCGGTATGAGTGAAAAGGTATGTTTTTGGTAATTCCTGCGGAACGGATCCATTCCTTCATAGGCTGCTGCGTCAAGCTCCGCTTCAGGCCTTTGAACACAAGACCTTTTTTCTCGGGACAGTACCCGATCAGTTCCAAGGCTTCATCGCTTATCGGGATGATGTCTTCCGTCTTGGTCTTCTGGGTGATGGTATGAACGCATTTTCCTCCAGCTGCAAAGTCAACGATTTCCTCCCAGCAAAGGGAAAGTATATCACTGAGCCGCAAACTGGTCAGGCACGAAAAGAGGGAAGCTGTCTTTAGAACAGGTATCTTGCACGGGGTTTCAGCCAGGCAATACAGCTCTTCCACACTCAGATACTCCTTGGCAACATCTTCCGGTTCGATTTTTTCCAGAAAGTCATTGACATTGGTCTTTATCATCCTGTTGCGATACAGAATCTTCAGGAATCCCCGGAAAGTGGACCAGTAGCCGGAAGCGGAGTTCTTTGATATCTGTCCGTCACGCCGGAGTTGCTTTGCGTTAAGCAGGTATTCCCGGAACTTGTTGCACAGGTCCACATATATTTCTTCGAAAGTGCATTTGCCGTGAACGAAGTTGTAGAAGTGCTGATAGACAAATCCCCATTTCTGGTCATGCTTGCGGAGCTGCTTACGGTAATACTCCAGGAAGTCCGCTTTGTACTTGCGTTTGTCGAAGAAATCGTACCGTTCATTTACGATGGCTTCGAATCGCCGGCACCGGATTGCTTCGGCCTTTTCCGACATGGCAGCGTTGAAGTCGCGTTCACGCTGATTCTTGGGATTGGCATAGATGTAAATGTTCAATCCTTCATGGCGGATGGTCTTCATTGTTTCCTGATCCCGGTAGCCCGGATAATAATCAAGGTAGAAAGATAACATTCCTTTCTTCAATGGACGTGTTCTCAGTGTTACTGTTTTGCATTCTGACATAATGTTGAATATTAAATGGTTGTAACTGATTTTTGCTGCGAAAATCCTTAATGCTTTTATACAGACCATAATCAGCAGGAAATAATTTCCCGATAATTACAGTCGGTCGCATTTAGCCACTAACGGGCTCCCATGATGTGGTCGAATTCCACCTTCAGAAAGCGCACGAACCTGCCTTTCTTCTCCCGTTTTATTTCGTGGAATTGCAGGATGCCGTAAACAGAATCTTTGGTGAGATTGTATTTTTTCATGGCTTCCTGTACTGTGTAGTATTCAGACGAGTCATCTTCGGCGGTCTGTTTTGACAGGTCGAAGTGAAGTTTGGAGTAGAATATCTGGCCGTGTTCTTTCTTCGAGGGGATGTTGTTGCGATAAACATGCGAGCGGATGGCGACACGTGTCATTCCATATTTTTCCTCAATCTCTTCCGGTGTGTACCATTCGGTCAGGGCATCGTCCGTCTTGTATTTGGCAAATGCCGCATCGATATGTTTTTTGCTGTAGTAGTTGAATTGGCGAATACGGATTTTGGGGATATGGTTCTCTCTTGTATATGCCCAAATCCATTTTTGCGAGACTTTGTACTTTTCGGCAATTTGCTCGGCAGTGTAGTACTCAGTTATATCAAGATCATCTTTTACTCTTCTTCGTTCATAGGGGCGTGTTTTGAGCATCAGTTCAATATCGGCTCTGCGAATGATTGACATCCTTGCACTGATTCTTGAAGCTCTCAATTTTTCCTCTTTGACAAGCTTGTAAATGTATTTGCGAGAAACGCCCATCAACTGTGCGGCTTGTGCAAAAGTAAAGTAGTCTTGATGGTCAAGTTTACTTTTGACTTCTATCAGCTCCTGTAATTCACGAAGTTCGAGTCTTCGTTCTCTCATACGGTGTTTGTAACCTTGACTGGCACATTGGTGGCTGCAATAATTTGTGGTGGTCTTTTTTGCCATGAAAGGCTTGCCGCACCACTGGCAGATTCTTTTTACTTCCATTTTGTTATTCTCCATATTTTAGTGAAACATGAGCTTTTTACAGCTCGGATAATTTCGCTTTTTGTCTACCTATGTAAACCATTGTCAACACATGTTGTTGACTACTTCAGTGTGACATCGGGACAAATCCCGAAAATGTTCCGCGGTAGAAATACGGTAGAAAAATATGGTGGACAACTATAGCCGACTGCACATAGCCGGATTTTGGACAAATAAAAAAGCCACTGAAAATCAGTGGCTTCATTATAATTGGTTCTAATTCGTTACAGTTAATTGCGATATATCATTTTCCGATGCAAAGATGTTAGTAATCTGTATGTCAGTTAGTTGGGTTGTATTGGAATGGTATTTGAGCCATGATTTTATTGTTGGAAATAGGAGTTTAAGTAGTTGTAAATCAGCTTATTATGTACTATATAAATGTCGCTTTCTTTTGTTTTCACAAGTTACTTACCAATACATATTTGTTATATAGTTGATTGTCAGATAATTAATGGCTATTTGGCTCGTATTTGAGCCATTACTTCCACTTACTAGCTAAAATAACTTATATAATTGATTATCAGTATTTTATATTGTATGCCTGCAATCTGAGTGCGTAATCGCTGGTTGAATCTTCTTTATTCAGCTACTTACCCACACAGTTATATAAACAGTCTGATGCTCAATTTGATACAGCTAATTGAATCATATTTGAGCCATTAAATTTTACGTTTCTATCCATTTGGAAATATGAACGGTTCTGATTTTTTTATAAGTTTCAATTTTTTCATCACTTTCCTGATTTAGATGTGATTTTATTAGAGTTTAATATTTAATAACACAGATGCGAATGAATTTATCTCTAATATGCATCTATATTTTGCAAAATTAGGTAATTATCAATTATTTCGCATAATATGTATCGAAAATATTTCTCAATATCTCATCTGTGTTTATTTAGTCGCCAATTATTTCAGCAAGGAGAAAAAGGTATTCACATATATACAGGTTTTCAGATTCTCAGAAAGATGTACGTTATGTTGATCCTGCATATGGTAGAAATTTATGCTACATGATTTTTCAGCAAAGGAATAAAGAACTTACTTTCTGCTTAGGGATGAAGTTTATAAATAAGTTTATCAATTCATATATACATATATGAGTTCTATTAAACTTGTAAACTCAATGGCTTATCCTGTTGTATGGCTGAATCAGTCAAGTAAGTTTAGTTTAAGATACATGTATATATACATGGGTAAATCTAAACTTTAAACTTGTAGAAAGCCCTCCATCAGTCAGAATGCTGTTCTGGTTGATGGAGGGCTATATTGGTCTTTTTCTCCTTGCTGAAATTGTATTTCTGTTTATATTTACAACTGTTGTAATAGATGGCTGGTCTTTGCCCAATAGTAATATGCTTCAGGAGAAGTCCTTTTCAGCTTATTCAGTCGCGAAGGAAGTGTGAGTGCTATATCCAGGGAGCCTATGGTGGCAGGATTACCGTCGTATTTTTCTATTATTGTGTTGCCCGTCTCTATCATTGTGGCGATATAGGCTGCGCGTGCTGCGTCTCTAATCGCATCGTCAATGAAATAACCGCCATTGAACATGAAGGATTTGATCCTTTGTATACCACGTTGTAGTGCATCAAATTGTCCGTTTCCTTCACTTCCCCTTGTTGCCAGACACAGCGAAGTCTGTCTGATATCATCGAAAATGAGTTTTGGATTGTTTGGCAAATGCCTGTATGAGAGTTCAACTTCTGCAATTTGTACAAACGATTTTGTCGTTGTTTCAAGGACCTCTGTCTTCTCGAACAGTCTGGCTATATCATATAGCTGTTTGATGATCTCCATGCTGGCATCCTTACCATTTTTGATATATGGAATACCTGTTGTATTGGGTGCATACGCCGTAAGCTTGTCTCCGAGAATATCTCCAATGGATGGTACTTTTACATAATTCAGTTCACCTTCTGTCTTTATAAAACGGCTTTCTACAGGTAAAGTCACGACTTCGTTGTAGTGACAGTCTTCATTTAGAACGTCCAGCAGGATGGTTTCTTTTCGGTCTATGCCATCAAGGAAAGCCACTTGATAAAAGAATTTGGAATGCGATTTTGGTATGTCTGTTCCACGCTGAATTCTTTCTATCGGCTTATAGTCAATAAAGCCATAGTCTTTGTATGATTGCAGATACTCTTCTATTTCAGTACCTGGAGGACATATTATATCAATATCGATAGACAGCCTGTGTCTTTGTTCTTTTAAAAGAAGCATCAGACTGCTTCCACCTTTGAAATGAAATGGGCAACCTGAAGCCGCCAACATGTCCAGCAATGAAAAGGCATGGATGACCTTTTCAATGATATTTTTGTCCGGATAGTTTAGCTCCTTGGATTTTTCTTCAATCCATCTTGCTGTAAAGCATTCTTTATTTATCATATTTTTGTGATTGTTCTATTAATGAATAAGTACTGTCGTATGCTCCTCTACGTTTTGCATATCGGAGCATTTTGGGAGTATTGACTGTGTACAAATCAAAGGCGGTCTGATACATATAAGTGATTTCCGTGCCCTGCATATAATCAAAGTCTTCGTCTTTCTGTATATCTACGAGTAGCTTTTCGATGGTAGGAGTAACCATCCCATCAACCTTGTTTACTGGAGATTCAGTGACAAATGTCTTTACTATTATGCATGGTTCATGCATATTTACGTAGTCGTACATGAACTTTGCTGTCGGTTGCTTATAAACGGGCATGTCTGAATCCTTCAACAGAGAAAAAACAGAATCTACAGCATCCCGGTTGGTCTCGACATAAATAGCATGGTTCACAGAGACGTGATGTTGTAGTGTGGTGAAGATGCTGCCATCGTAGATGCAGAAATCGGTGAATGGCAATTTCTCTTTCAATCCGACATATAGTTTTCTAAGTGTTTCTGTTGGAGCAAATGAGAACACCTGTTTATCTGTAAGCATGTATTCACCGTTTCCTGTACGGGCTATCTTGTTCTCTTTGGTTAAGGTACAGAGATACTGGCGGGCGGTATTGGTCTTTATCCCCAATACTGATACTAATTGAGGCACTTCAATCCGTCCGTAATTACGAGCATAATCCAATATGCTCTGTTTAATACTATGTCTCTCGTCAATACTCATTGTAGTGCAAAGATAATATAAAGTCGGCAATAAATCAACTTTATTGCCGACTTTATATATAGGTTCTGAGCAATTAATCATTCTTTAGTGTGTTTTTCTATATTAATGTAACACCATTATGAATTCATCACATTATGGAATATATGAGGTATTTTTCTTGTGTTGTAAAAGCATAGTATTAAAAGTATCCCGCAAATGACTAAGAAATTAAGTAGAATCTCTTATAAACGAAACTACATCTGTCTGCTTGACTGTTTCCTAATATGAAGAGGTAAATATTTCTCGATCAACAATCTGAAATCACACCATAAAACATTGTCTTACCATTTACGTTTACTCTTTGTAAAATGATTCCATTGTTCTGCTAATATAATATAAAGTCGGCAATAAAATCGATTTATTGCCGACTTTATATTATCAAATTCTTTTATCCGAGCTGTTAACTACTTTATGAGAATATTTACATGGTTGTGCATTGTCTGTCGGTGCTTCAGTAAGGAGAAAATGTAGTTCCCATTTTCTTTCTCATATGATATTTCTATTCGCAATGAATTGTTCGTCAGTCTTTTTATAAACCTGTTCAGGTTTGTAACCAAAGTTTAAAATACATGTATATATACATGGGTAAATCTAAACTTTAAACTTGCAGTAAGCCAGAGTAGGACAGAAGTCCGCTCTTTGACTGATAGGCATTGCCTTTCTTTTTCTCCTTGCTGATTTTGCACCTTTTCATCACTCACATGAGTGGCATCAGCCTTGTTGTGCTTCACCTCTGGCTTCCATCCTCTTGAATAGCTTCCGTGTTCAGACCTTTTTATGCAGAGTGCGGAGTTTCGTATTTCTCTTGCTATGCTATGCCGGGTTCATGGTGAAGTTTGGGAGTTATCGCTTTCACTATGTCCGGATTGCTTGCCATGGATCTGTGAAACCTGTCGAGTCTGACTATGAGAACAGCATTCTTTACCATGACCAGACACAAGAATATCAGGCCATTCCCTTCACATCTCATTTTGGACGAAGCCGTGACACTTACTTTTTCCTGTTGCGAAGTTAGTGCAAGCCGCATACTGCAAGTACCAGAACCTTATTCCCTGAATTTTTTCAAAAACTTTTCCAGCTGCAGCTTTTCGGAAAACTTTTCCTGCCTGACGGTGAAATAATTCGGTAATTACTTGCCTGATTGCTATCCTTGCCAACTTTGATGGCAACGTAAAAAATAAATGTTTCACTTCTAAAATTTCAATGTTATGAAGAAAATGGAAAATTCTTTCGTAGTTTCTGGTTTTGTAGGTAAGGATGCAAGCATCCATCAGTTCTCAACCGCAAGCGTTGCACGTTTCCCTTTGGCAATCAGCCGCACTGAGAAATCAGGCGAGGAAACAACCCGCACTTCCGCTTTCATAAACGTCGAGACATGGCGCAAGAATGAGAATACTACATCCTTTGACCGCCTTGTCAAAGGAGCACTCCTCACGGTTGAAGGCTATTTCAAGCCGGAGGAGTGGCAGGATGCCGACGGTGTCAAGCGCAACAGAGTGGCATTTGTAGCCACCAGGTTCTATGAAGCTGTTGAAAAGGAGGAAACTCCAGCAGCTCAGGAGAAGAACTCCAAGAAGGGCAAGTAAATCCTTTCTTCTCTCCAATAGAGCGGCCTTCGGGTCGCTTTTTTTATGCTTATACTTCTCTTTGCCGAGATTCGTTCCTCATACACCGACTTCGGGGAACTGGCATAAATTCCGTTGCGAAGGTAATTGTCCGGTCTTGTCATCAGCAAGGTCAGGGCTTCGCTTTGCCGCAAAATCTCCACACCTGCGGGTAGTATTTTGGAGCAAAACCTTGCAGAGACAGCCCCGACACCTTCTTGGTGCAACAAAATTTATATGTGTTCCCGAAGTAGTTGATCTACGAGAGGGAAGAAAAAAAACAGATGATATTATGACGACAATCCAATCAATCCTGAGCCGACTGACCAAGGCTGTTGGCGGTACTGAAAAGATGCTCTACATAGAGCCGGAGTTGAACAAGTTTGCAGAGTTCTACCTTGACAAGTGGGACGAGAACACCAGTGAGGATGTCATAGCCGAGTCTTTCACTGACTTCTGGTGGGACACAGACAGGGCTTGCAGAAGATGTTCAGAGTGTGGCAGACTGATGCGTGCCGGGTATTGTGCTGACATGGGAGTAGCCTACTATTGCAGTGATGAATGTCTGCACAGTGACTTCACCGATGAAGAATGGGCTGAGGAATGCGAGAACAACGACCAGAGTTATTATACGGAGTGGTAATCTTTTAAAATTCAATGATATGGCAAATTTAGCAACAACGACCTATAAGGTCACTGGGACACGTGAAGCAGTAAATAACCTGTGGACTACCTTTCAGGACATGGAAGTGGATAGTAAGGATATAAGGCTGTTCAAGCTTGCCGAGCATTACGGCATTGACTATGAGAAAAAGCAAATCAGTGTTAGAGGACATATCTATTGGGCTGAATATGAAGAAGACGAAGAGAATGATTATTTCCTTCTTTCATTTGAGACAGAAACCGCATGGGATGCCTGTAACGAACTCTTCTTTGAAATAAACCGGATATTGAATGATGAACTGAGTATTTCATACAGATGTTGCGAAAGTGGATGTGATTTGTTCTATACCCATGACGAGGGGGATTTCTTTCCCGAAGAATGTTGTGTGAGTTCATACGGCGAACCTTTCGAGGATGCATGTGAGGATGTTTTTGACACCATTGAGGATGCCATAGCTGAATGGACATCAAAGACCGGTATTGGACAGGGAGACCGCAGTGAAAAAGAAATGGTGGATTTTATCAATAGCTATGAATACGAAAGCGAAGAGACCTATTTCTACATCCACCCTTTTACATTCGAATAACATACCCGCAAGGACATGAGGCAAGTCTCGTGTCCTTGCATAAAAACAAGATAATATGGACAGGTACAGCGCAGAACTGATTGGAGCATCTTGCGAACTTATAACCCCATGCAGGGGCTGTAGCCATGGAATAATTGTGGCAGTGTATAACGAACAACTTCTTGTACGGTTAATCAGCGGAGCACAACGATTAGTGAGCAAAGATGAAGTCATATTATTATGACCCTGATACTTTCCCTGACTGTTTTCAACTGTTAGGAGACATTGGTAGGTGTTTGTATATCATACATTTACCTTTGTATACATTGATACATGTGGACAAGTACACGTGTAAACAGGAATACAAGAACACATTGAAACATATAAACATAAAAACAAATAGTATGGCACAGAAAATCATCACTTTCGCCAACCATAAAGGTGGCGTATCAAAGACAACTTCAACCGCCTCTATCGGGGCTTGTATGGCAATGAAAGGCAAGAAAGTCCTGCTTATAGACCTTGACGGACAGGCAAACCTGACACTGTATTTCATACCTAATGAGGATGAAATTGAGACGAGCATTTTTGATTCATTGGTAAACGGTGTTCCTTTGCCTGTAAAACATATCCGGGAGAATCTTGACCTTGTCCCTTCTTCCCTTGAAATGGCAAGTGCGGAAATAGCTCTGACCAATCTGTTGGCAAGAGAGCAACTGCTCAGCCGTCTGCTTGAACCGCTCAGGAAAGACTATGACTATATCCTGATTGACTGTCCGCCTTCTCTTGGTATTGTCACTACCAATGCCTTTATCGCGGCTGATGAGATCATCGTACCGATGACACCGGAGCTGCTTCCTTTGAAAGGCATGAGGATGCTTGACGCATTTGTCACCACCTTGCAACGTGTCAAACCGTCGCTTCGCCTGGGAGGTGTGTTCATTGCCAGATTCAATCATCGTAAACTGAACAAGGTAGTGGAACAGGCTGTAAAGGAGCGTTACGAAAGTATCACCATGAATACCCGCATCCGTGAGAATATCGCCTTGGCTGAATCAGCCGGTAGTGGCAAAAGTATATTCGAGTATGATTTAAATTCCAACGGTGCAAAGGATTATCTTGCACTTACGGAGGAAATTCTTTCACGTAACCAATAACAACTATGGCAAAAAACAATATGGACATTCTGCTTGGCAATATTTTGGGCAGTGCTGCTATCAGCCCTGACAATAAAACAGTAGAACAAACACCCGAGACCAAGCCAATTCCGAAACAGGAAAAACGGTCAGTCAAGGCAGAACGTAAAGAGCAACTGGACAATTCCTGGCGGCATTTCTCCTTTATCTGCTCCAGGGAACTTGTAGATAAGGTACAGGCAATAGCTTACAAGGAGGGTTTCACTATACGTGCCTTTATGGAGTATGTGATGAAACAGGGCATCGAGGCATACGAGGCGAAGCATGGCAAGGCTCGGAAAGTCAAGTCCAAAAGCATCAATGATGTAATGTAAACGTGTATACACGTAGCCATGTGTACGTATAGGTATGTGTACGTGTAGCAATATATACATGTTTACACGTACACGTGAATACACAGATATATTCAAGTCAATAACAATCAAAATATTATGAATATGAATAAATACTTCTCATTTGCCATTGTAGTATTCCTAATGGCAGTACCATTGGTATTAACTTCTTGTGGCAAAGACAACATTTTGGATGATGTTGAAGAGCTTCAGCCGGAGTTGAAAGTATGGACGGAGCCTTATCATGTTGAAAGTTCAACCATAGACGAGGTCAAGAACTATATGGAGTTTTCAATGAAGCGATATGGTCTTGTATCGGAGGCAACAATAGCTGGTTCTATTCAACTCACTTACAAAACCGGCAACGGTAATGAGGGTATCCTATATAGCTTTTATGCTTCAAATGGGGAATTGTATTCGGTAATAGATACAGAGCTGATAGCTAATAGCCGTCTGGTTATCGACTATTTGAAGGAACATTATTCTCTGATTGTTCCGGCGAACGAGGCAACACTTGAATACTGTTTCACGAACTCAGACAGGTCAATGGTCATTACGACTGCAAAGGTTTCTGACACCTATTTCAACGTAAATTACGCCTACGTCAATTGATATTGTCTTATATAGCTTTGAGCCATCATCAAGTCTTATGATTTGGTGGTGGCTTTTTGTATACATGTATTCATATGGACGTGAATACATGGTTATATGTAAACATGTATATAAGTCCACTTGTATAGGTGTATATATGTAAACGTGTGGACATGAATACATGTGGACATTGGATGAATGAAAGATAATTCTCTAAATCATTGATAGACAAATGAAATAAACCCTTTATAGTTGAATCTAAATTCGCCTTCTTGTAATTGATTAAAGCATATTTCATAAGCTTTTTGTATGCTGACAATTCACGGCTTGTCAGATTTTCACCGCAAAATTACTGTGAATGTCCGAACGCCAAGTACCGATTCTCTAATGTGTCTCAGATTGGTATGGCAACCTTCCGCAAATCAGAGATTTGGGTATTCCATACAAATCTACAGCCATTTACTTGTCTTATCTTCCATGTCTCACAGTATCGGGAGCGTGAAAATTTGAAGCCCTTTGAAATTGTCATGATTTCACAAAAGGGAAATGATTAATTTTAATACTTATAGATATGGAAGTACAAAAGATTCATCCGGCAGAAGAGTATCTTCGCAACGAAAAGAACCCCACATCATTGTATGTCAGAATTAGTGGAGAACGTAGAAAGTTGTTCATTAACCGCAGTGACGGAGAGGGAGTGATTGGCATTATTGCAAAAGGTAAACGCAAACGAGGTTATGTTTTCAATGCCTGGTCAAGCATTGAGAAAGTCTATTATCCGACCACTGAAAATGAAGAAGAGGCAGAAAAGAAGATGATTCTCAAATACCAGAAACTTGCCAGACTTGCCACACATACAAATGATTGGTTGCGCAGGATTGCAGGTGCGGATTTGACAAAATCCCTTTACGAGAACCATATAACCACAGGAACAGGTATTGACGGAAAATGTATCAGATTGAGCACCATCGAGAAGTATTGCGGCTACATGGTGATGGCATGCTTCAGGGAAGCCTTCAAAAAGAAAGAGAAGTATTCAAGCTATAGGTTTGACTTTTGCGGTTATGACGGGACACTTTGGTGTGAACCGAAAGAGAATGGTGATATGATAGCCGGATTCAGCAAGGAATACCGAAATTGTGGTAACGGTTATTATTATCTGCTTATCAATGATGATTGTGTGATAGGTTATGACATAGACTGATATAGTTATAATTCAAACAGACCATATCGGGAAGCCCCGATGTGGACTGTTTGAAGATCGAGTATGCTGACGGTTGATTACCTCTTTTAATACTTACATTCCAGGTTGGAAAGTAGTGAATATATTCCTTGAAAAGTCGTTGGTTGTTATTCCATAGCCAAAATTCCTGTTTATAAGACGTAGTCAGTTCTGATATATGTTTGAATCTGTAACGTTATTTGTAGAACTTTTTTTACTCTTCGCCCACGCCAATGTCCGCATTCGCAAACAGTTTGCCATAGAGATATTCTGTCCATGGTCGAGTGGATCGACTATAGCCAGAACATCCCTCTGTCAAAAGTACGGCAGGAGCATTCCGCTATCAAAGATAGTGGAGAGCTCCTTAATACCGTACTTGCTGTTGGCGTTGCAGGACATTTCCCACCCGACAGTTGTAATGCTATGCTCTTACCACTCCACCAGCTAACACTTGCCTTAAACTTTATAATCTTAGAGTTTTCTTTTTCCTTTAATCTTCGCCCACACCAATGTCCGCATCCGCTAACAGTTTGCCATAGAGATATTCTGTCCATGGTCGAGTGGATCGACTATATCCAGAACATCCCTCTGTCAAAGGTACAGCAGGAGCATTCCGCTATCAAAGATAGTGGAGAGCTCTCTCATGCCGTACTTGCTGTTGGCGTTGCAGGACATTTCCCACCCGACAGTTGTAATGCTATGCTCTTACTTCTTTATAAGCTGACGCTTCCCTTTTATAATCTTAGAGTTTTCTTTTTCTTGTAATCTTCGCCCACACCAATGTCCGCATTCGCTAACAGTTTGCCATAGAGGTATTCTGTCCATGGTCGAGTGAATCGACTATATCCAGAACACCCCTCTGTCAAAGGTACGGTAAGAGCATTCCGCTATCAAAGATAGTGGAGAGCTCCTTGATGCCGTACTTGCTGTTGGCGATGCGAGACATTTCCCACCCGACAGTTATAAGGATTGTATTCAGTTATAAAGTTCCTATATACTAGTATTTTAACCATTATGTCTTCATTCCTACTTGTGATTCAGCGAACTTTTTTCTGCAAAGTTGTTGCATCCATCACCAAATTGGCAAGTCGTTCTTAGTAAACAATCTTCCTTTTCCTTGAAAAGAGTATTGTCCACTGAAGACTTGCTGTATTGGTTTGTCTGCACTTTGTAAAACAGAAAAAACTTCCCGATCACAGTCCGAAAGGACTTAACAAAAGGGAAACAAAATCAGAGTGCAGTATGAACACAGTGAATGTTTACATCAAAGGTCAGGAAGACAAGGAACTGATTAGTTTCTTGCGATATTTTCCTTCACGCATCAAGAACATAGGAATGGACGCAGTTTTTGACCGTCAGATTGTCTATGACTACAAGGATGGCCGCAACCACCTGGAGGTGGCCAAATGCGTGGCAAAGTTCCTTGTAAAGAAGTTTGGCCGTAAGATATGCAATGTGGTATTCTCGTGCATCCCTGCAAGTAGTCCGGAACGTAACGAAATGAGAAACAGACATTTTTCCGAGCTTGTATGCAAGTTTTCCGGAGCCATTGACGGGTTCTCTCATGTGAGTGTCATCGGTGAACGTACTGCAGTCCATGGAACAAAGATAAAAAAGGAAGAGCGTGCCAAACGGATAAATGAGCAGAACAACATTGAGATTGATGCTGATTTCTTCAAGAACAAGGAGGTCTGCATTTGGGATGATGTAGTCACAACGGGTGCATCCTTTAATGCCTATGTCTCCCAATTAGAACAGGCCGGAGCTCATGTGACCAACGGCATCTTCCTTGCCAAAACAAGCTATAAATACGTACTAAAATGACAATTATGAATGATTTGAAATTTGACAGGACAGTCTCAGCTGCTTTTACAGGACATCGGTTCTATGACTTTTCCCAAAGGGAATTTATTCAGGAACGCCTTACCTCAGCAATATCCGAAGCCTATGACCATGGCATCAGGAATTTCATTTCCGGATTTGCTTTGGGAATAGATCTGATGGCAGCACAGTTGGTACAATCGCTGAAGTGTGATTTGCCCGGAATATCTCTGACTGCAGCCATACCGTTTGAAGGCCAGGCAGAGAGATATAATATCTATGATAAAAGAGTTTATAGACGGTTGCTTGAACTGGCTGATAAGGTAATTGTGCTCAGTGACTACTATTATCCGAGGTGCTTCCTTGACCGGGACAAGTTTATGGTTGAGAATGCTTCATATCTCATTGCCTATTATGATGGCCGTGAGAAAGGGGGAACATACTACACCGTTAAAAAGGCACGAGCGAGGGGCATCCCGATTATTAATGTGTATTGATTTTAAATGGAACGAGTATGAATGAACTTTTTGATACTATTATTGTCTTTTTCGTGTTCCGTTTTTTCTTCTACATTTTGGAAGTATGGTGGAATGGAGATGAACGGAACGATTTCAGAAGAGACAGATAGCAATCCTGATGTATAAGTCAAGTACAGGTGAGTAGGAGCGGTCTTGCCGTCAGCTTCTACAGGACAATCACGCTTTCATTGCAAGGATAGGTTTTTATCCTTGCCGGGTCTTTGCGTATTTTGGTGAACGAGACTTTGGTATAACCTGTTAAAACTCCGGAGTATCAAGTCTTCTGATAGACAGAATATTGTCAATCAGAAGCACTCTTCCGTCCGATAACGTGAGTGCTCTTGTCACCTCTTCGTATTTCTTGGCTGTGCCTGTTATTGACACGTATTTGCCTCCATCTTTTTGAGTATCAGGTACGAAATACACGAAAGTGTATTCTTCCTGTTCCGGCACCTGTTCAATGACGCGGGCGAGTTCTCTTGTAAGACTTGCCATCTCATCATCAGAAAGGAGCTTCTTGGGAGTAGTCAGCCTTGCTGTTTCGGCTAACGCTTCATCATGTCCTGTGAGAGCGGCAAACGGGGCAAACTGGGCGGCACGGTTCTCCATGGACATGGGTGTCCTGTTCTTTGAGACATGATGTGGCAGATTGATTATGTCGTCATATTTACTCATGGTGCCCTCCAATCTGTTGGTTACGTTCTTTCTGGGTTGCTCCATCGGCATAATTGATGCCCTTCAGGATGGCATTCTTCCCAAACTTCTTCTTTATACTCAGGATAGCTTCCTGACGTCTGCGTTCCTTCTCAGCTTTTTCCAGGTCAGCTTTCCGCTGTCTTTCTGACTCTTCGAAATCAGTAAAAAGATCGAGTTGGACGATTTTAGGTTGCTTTTTATACTGCTCCTCATGTACGAGGTGATTCACCGACAGGTTAAGACGGCGCACGAGTAGGACAGGATTCACTATGCGGCCGTACAGTTCAGCCACTTTTTCGGAGATGATACTGCCTGCAGAAGTCGGCTCTTCGATATTGATGGTGCCATGAGCATTGACCGGCACCTGTCTGCCGTAATGGTCGGTTGTAATCTTACCATGGTACTTCTCCCTTATTGAAGGGTTGGTCAATGATTCAATGTCGTATCCGACGGTAAGCACCAACTGGTCAGTGAGCAGCCTCTTGTCCACAAGGTCGAGCGACACACTGTCGGCCATTTCAAGTATCACATTACGGGCCATATCCGTAGTGTAAGCCGACTGGAGAACCTGTCCGGAACTCAATGATTTGCTTTCAGGCTTATAGGCTTTCACATATTCCATGGTAACTGGTTCCCATCCCCAGGCATGGTCAATAAGCAGTTCAGCATTGACTCCAAACATCTGGTACAGGAATCCTTCATGTTCTATAGAGCATCTGGCTACATCACCCATCGTCAGGATATTGTACTGGGCAAGCCGGTTGGCAATACCTTTGCCTACACGCCAGAAATCTGTGAGAGGAGTGTGTTCCCAAAGCAATTTGCGATAAGTCATTTCGTCAAGTTCGGCAATGCGTACACCGTTTTCATCGGGTGGCATCTTCTTGGCCACAATATCCATGGCTACCTTGCACAGATACATGTTGGTACCGATTCCTGCCGTAGCTGTAATGCCTGTATCCGAAAGGACATGACGGATCATCTTCATTGCCAGCTCATGAGCAGTCATCCTGTAAGTCGCGAGATAGGTGGTAGCATCGATGAAGACCTCGTCGATGGAATACACGTGGATGTCATCCGGACTTATATATTTCAGGTAGATGTCGTAGATTCTTGTACTGTATTCTATGTAGTGAGCCATGTGGGGAGGAGCCACCACATAGTCTATGGCCAGACTTTTATTGCTGTCCAGCTCCTTCTTCGAGTAGGATTTTCCACTGTTACCTCGCTGCCTGTTTGCCACACGTACTTTCTCAATCACCTCGAATAAGCGAGGACGACCTCCAGTACCATACTTCTTTAATGCCGGCGAAACAGCCAGGCAGATGGTCTTTTCCGTTCGTGAAGCATCAGCCACGACAAGGCATGTGTCGAGCGGATCCAATCCCCGTTCAACACATTCTACTGAAGCATAGAATGATTTCAGATCTATGGCTATATATTGTCGTAATGGCTCTGTACTCATTATATTTCCGGAAAACGATACAAAGATAACGAGAATCCTCCAAAAATTCCTTAATATTGTTATTGCTTATCAGTTATATACAGCCCATATCTCACTCTTACATGCAGTCCCGGACTGATTTTCACCTGTTATATGTCTGCCTTTAAGCACATCCGCTGTCGTGTCAGAGGAAAATTTTTCAGCGAAGTTATCTTGGATCTGTCAAACTGCAAGACGTGTCTTGTGAACAATCTTCCTTTAAGTGACAGGCACTTAAAGAGTATTCTTCATGCCATTCTTGCCTTATTTGCCTTCTCCAAACTTCTGATGCAGAAAAATCTTCCCGACACACAGCTGAAAGGCTGTAACAAAAGGGAAATAAATAATTCAGATATTATGACAGTAACAAAATTCAACAATCGTCTGGTAACTCCAGAACTGAGAGAGGCTCTGAGTGATTATCCCCTGTATTCACAGGACGCAAAAGGAAAGGATGCGCTTTGCATCGCAGTGTTTCACCTTGGCAATATCCGTTGGTATATTATGGAAGGACAGCCCGAAGGAGATGACTTCACCCTATATGGTATAGTGGTCGGTCTACATGAAACAGAGTACGGCTACATGTCAGCATCTGAAATGGCCGATGTCACTTATGATGCGAGTAAGTACGGACTCGGCTTATTGAAGATAGAACAGGATAGGAGTTTCAAATCTTGTGCCCTCAAAGGGATAAAGGACGAAGAACTGCAGTCTTTCTTATCAAGACTTTACGATGAAAACTAATGTATAACTTAAAATTTGGACAACTATGAAGATTATTGTTATGGATTGCGCAAATGCCCGTATAGATGTTTTGAACGTTCCGGAGAATATGGTTGGAGAGGACGTTGAACTTTTCCTTGTAGAGCACGACTACTCCTTGAATAACATTTCATGGATGGCAGTTCCTGCAGATTATGTTCCGGTGCAGTTTCATGAATTCGGCATAGACGAAGAGAATGGCAAGGAAGTTCATGAACAGCGGGAAACTAAGTTGAAGAACTTCTCAATCTATGATAGTGTGCAGGAGGTAAAGCATCGCGAACAGGAAGAGCTTGTTTCTGCAATTCGCCAATATGGTGAGAAGGTTGCCGATGGCTATGAATGGCACTTTGAGGGTGATTGCCCGATAGTGGCAGCGTATGACTATGATGAGCCTTGTGATGTGGTAATCCTTGCAGTGAGGGTTAGCAATGATGGAAGAATAACCATCATAGGAGATGAGAAAAACGACCGGGGCAATGAACATGAGATTGATGCCGATGATATATTTGCTGGCCACATTGATTTCATTACGTCGGAAATTGAGTGATAAGAACAAAGGAACAGGAGCCACAGGGATGGTCTTCTGTTCCTTTACTCGTTGCAGTCTTACGGTTATAGCGGCTATGCGGATAAACCTTAAACACTCAGATGTCTATTTCCGTAAACCTTGAAAAGCTTCTTCCATCTCTTTCTATAGTCTCGAAAAACATCTTTTCCGGTCTGACCCAATAGGATTTTTCTCCATAGAGAGCCTGATATACAACCATCCGCTCCTGAGTTTCACTGTCAAAAGCGGAATGGATATATTTATAGGTACCACCCTTGAAATGACGGAAATATCTTTCTTCTTTCTTAGGAAACTCCATCAGCATCTTCATGGCCAAGGGTGCATACCAGGTCTTCACTTCCTGTTCTGTAGGAGTATGCGCACCCGGGAAATGATGGGAATTGTTGTAATGTCCCATGAACATGGGCTCATAGTGAGCCAGTCCGTCCTGTTCGCCGAATAGTCCCCAGACACGGTCTCTGTAATACGGATTACAGCAGTCAAACTGAATCTTTTCGAGTTCGGCAAACTCCTCGATTAAAGCTTCATCAATGACTAGTGTCTGATTGCCGTCCTTGCGTGGAGCTTTGTACTGATGCTCACCGATTCTTTCTTTTAAGAATTTCGTCATCTCAAAGTGCGGATTGCCAAGCAATGCCGGGATGCCGACTATCGGGGCGAGAATCTGCGCAAGAAAAGATCCGCAGCTGTTACCCAGCAGCAGGTCGGGCGATTCCTGTTCAATGATGGAGCGTACCTGTTTTAATGCCTCCTTGGGATGAAGCGGAAGGTCGGGTGTTAAGACGGAGGCATGATTTTCAAATGCTTCTTTCAGAGCAACTGCCATCGGACAACTTCCTGTGGCAAAGAATCCGTGAAGGAAAAGTATCTTTTTCATTATAATCAGCTTTTATTCACATCTTTCGATGTATCCTCTTCATTTTTCTTTTTGATAGGTCCGGAATGGTTCCCTCTATTGAGTTTGATGCCATGCTTGTTCAGAATACGGAACACAGAACTTCTGCTTTTGAAGCCGCTTGCTCTCCATATCTCATCTATAGGATGACCGGCTGCATACAGATTGATGACTGTCTTTTCTCTGTCGAGCTTTTGTAATTTTGTGGAAGAAACCTTCGGTAATGATGCAATCATTTTCGCCTGCAGGTTCACCACATGCTCGGCAGTCTTTCTCAAAGCAAGTACTTCTTCAGGTAAGGCACCCATCATTTCCAGCACATCCGATGGCTTGGTTTCAGGAAAAAGCTGGTTCTTGGAATCAATCCGGTCGTGTATGCTTATGACGCGAATAGCTTTTACCCGGCAAAATTCCAGGAATGTAGCCAGTTCTCGACTGCCACGGATGGCATTTGAAAATTTAGGGATAACAAGTTCATCTCCCCTTTGCAGGGCAACCATGAGTTGCTTCCAAAGCGGTCTGTTGCGTTCGTTCTCATCGCACTCCTCAATAATGCGTATACATCCGAAGTTATTCATCCACTCCCTGTCTTCTTCCAGTTTGTCATACTGGGATATTGCCATGATGTAACCTATCTTTGCCATATTATAAAGGTTTTGACTGATAATCAAATAGTTGTCTTATCTTGTCTTGAAAAATATATAGTATAATAATTCTCCAAGAGTATAATGAACACTACTCTGATGCAAAGGTATAAATTATATTCATATTAGTAATCATACTGACATGGCAGTTTTATGATTGGCTTTTCTTTTCCCAAATTCCTATTACTAACGGATATACATTATAAATCATACTATTATGAGTATGAAATATAAATTAGTATAAACTGAATATTTTATACTGACAATGTGGAATTTTATCTGTACATTTGCCACATAACAAACAAAATTATGCCAATGATATATAGAAATTTAATCGGTCAGAATCACTGTAGTAGCGGTTTGATTGGTATGTCTGACGCAGGTTCAGGAAAACAAGTGAAAGAAAGTAAATCAAGTGAAAGAAAAAATACTCAAATGAGTTTAATCTTTCACTTGATTTTTTTATGCTCTATATTCTTGTTTTACTCATGCAATAATCATGAGAAATATGATTTTGACTCCTCTGGTGAAGCTCTGAATGAATACGGCAACCTTTATAAAACTATCAGTGTACAGGATATATGTAATGCCGAGCAGCTTGCCTCATTTATCAATCTGTGGTATGAATATTCAGACACGGTCTACAAATTCATTCAGAAAGACCCTTCGTTTACGGCTCATGCCGGTCTGACCATGAGGTTTGACAGTATAACGGATTCCATTCGCACGAGGTTGATGGAGCTTGCGGACAACTTTACTCTAAGCGATGTGGCATATGTCAAACTTCATACTTCTATCTATGGTCAGGATAAGGAACTTGACTCATTAAAGCGACATGCAACAGTATTCTTTTCCTCATTGGACAGTATTCCTGTATATACCGGGAATATTAGAGACTTGCTTGCCGATTACTCAGAGTTTCTGCTTTCATATAAATTACATGGGGTACACTCAGAAGATGCGCTTCTTCGATTTATCCGTATGGAAGACTTCTTCTTCCGAAGCTTTCTTGCTTCCATTGACGAGTGCTCAGCTTTGGGTATGGCGGATATTACTGATATGACGGCCAATATTTGTGACAGCATTTATAAGGAAGCATCAAATGGTAAAATCAAGGCAGATGAAACTATTACCTATATGTCCATGAGGACAGGCCGCCGTCTGCTTCTGAATGCCAAAGTCTGTCATGAGAAACTGAAACGTGGTATAGTAAAGGATTCGCAATATGCCAATGCTTACTTGTGGATGATGCTACAACCTTATCTCTCGATAGATGCCCTTGCCATAACAATGCTGACACCGGAACAGATTCGGCTTATGAAGGATATTGCAAAGGATTATCCGGCTATCATATCCAGATTGGACAGCAAACACCTAATCGATCGGGATGTGGCCACAAAAATTCCGAATCAGCTAATTCGATTATACATATCAACCATCTAATCAAATAAATATCATGTTACAGGAAGCTATTTTAAAATTCAGATCATCCGGTCCCATATTGTTACCAGCCATTATTGATAATTACTGGCTTGGGGAAATCAAGACTTACGAAGATTATGCCGTACTCCCTTATGAAGTACACGAACCTCAGCCTCTCGAAAAGGTTCTGGACATGTTTGAGATGAATGCGGATCTTGCCATTCTTTACCACATGGTGCCATCATCCGCTACCGCATACGGACATGAATGCTGCGCCTACTGTTATCCGGTGACGGAACGTATGTTCAAGATAAACTGCAAGACACATACGGACGGTCTTATCCATGAGTTATATGTTACTATCTATAATTCCATTGAGGTTATGTCTGCTGACATTTTTGAGGATTTGCGACTACATGAACGTCGTGGAAAATTCATAGAAAAGCGAGAGCATGTCCAGATAATGAATGACTTCAACTGCGGACTTTGAATGAACAGGCAGACGTATTACCTCATTGCAGACATCATACATAAAAACAGGACATGGATAAAGGTTATAGGCACAGAGAAACTGGTAGAGATGCGAATACTTCAGGATGGAATGTTGAAGCCGCTACTGTTTAAAGCTATCACTTTGAAAAGCTATAGGGAACATTTCTGTTTCAAGAGGTCCTGTACCTGGAACATCAATGAATACGATTTGAGAATGGGATTGTTGGCTCTTTGTAAAAAAGATCCTTTAGCCTCTGAACGGATAAAGCATGATGCGCTCACTTTGCGTGATGTCGAATACATTATAGAGAAAGCTTCTTTCGGTATAATAAAACTTGAACTTGACGATTATGAATACTAACAGGAAAATTTATGTTTTTTATTTTACAGTCATCCTGCTGGCTGTACTGGCGATGATGGTATTTGACCTGAATATAATAATCAAGGCTATACTGTGTTTCCTCATATTCTCTTGCCTGATGGTTATGAGAAGCATTAAAAGGGCCTATGACCTGGCCGATGATGTTGACCCTGATACCTTGGAAAAGGTGACTTCATTGACTGATGATTATGCCATAGGAGATGAGAAAAGGAATCACGATTCTAATTTGGATTCTTATCTGAATCTTCTCATCAAAACGGATGAGGAGCTTTCAAAAGACCCCACTATTGACCAGAAATCGTTCAGCTATAATGTCCGGTTGAACAAGCGCATCGCTAAACGGTTGGAGTCAATCCAAAGAAAAGGGCAGGAACACGTTGAGAATGCAAATAACTAAATGGATTCACTATGATGCATACATTAACCTTCATCCGTTTTTTGTTTCCGTTTTTGCTTCTCCTGGCATTCTTCTGTTTATACAAGAAACAGTACCGCTGCATGAAAAGCTTCATGTGGAGAATGGTCGTATTTGACAGTGCAAGAAAGTTTTATGTAAGTATTATGATGCTTGCGCTCATCTTCATTAACTGGTGCTGTTGTATGACAGAACCGAATCTGGCAGTTGGACTGTCAAGCATCCTGACGCTGGCACTTTTGAACAGAAGGATTGCCGATAGTACCCTTCATATTCTGCATGAAAGGAAACGGTTTTGGTATATCACACTCCTGATAGCAGTGGTATGTTATGCCACGACTTATATGAACAGTGTGTTCCAGCTTTTTTTCCTGCTAAGTGTGGCAACTGTCTTTTATCCGTCTGAAAGAGTTCTTCAGCAGAAAAGCGTACTTGAAGACTGCGACAGTTTTAAAAGCCAGGTTGAATGGATAATGAAGAACTACTATTAATGCCACTTACATGTGGAATATATATTCTTTGCTTGCTTGTTTTCCACTTTTTTAATGTAATCTAAAAATGACGCAAATGACTAACAATAAAAACAATTATGCTTCTGAATTGAATGACCCACAAGGCATAGACCGCTCTTTGTTGGAGTATCTGAAGCCTAAATCAGAAGACCGATACAGTAAATTGGAAGCCTATTGTGATCTGCTCACAAGAGCGACATCAGGAACATACTCCACATCTGTTGTGGTAGGAAATCTGAAAATACTCCCCGGCCAGTTTGTTGCCACCATATCTGAGCTTGCGCGGAAATGGCAGTGGCAACGTGCAACAGTCCGTCAGTTCCTGACCGGTCTTGTCAATCTGGGCCATCTTAACATGGAGCAGTATTCAAAAAGCTACGTGTTTTCTGTAAGCCAGAAACAACGTCTTTCTCTCTTTGTTGAGACTCCGTCTGATATATTGGACTTTAACGCACTTCAGTTTGTGCGGTTCCTTAAAGGACGCAATACTTCCAGTCAGGTAGCCCAATCCTATAATTGTTATTTCAATAAGGTAATGGAATTGGCGGTAACGGAAAATGACGGAGGCAGACCTGATTGCCATGTTCTGAAACAGCAGAGTCTGGTATTCGATTCATTGGTAAAGTCCATATTTCAGATATTGAAAATGGAGAAGGAAATGCCTGAAGAAATGACGGATTCAACCGGTCTTCTCTTTGGTAAAGACCATGTCTGGGACTGGCAGAAAGTAATAGACATCCTTGGCATTCTGGTTGTTGCGATACGTGAAAACAGGAAGCCCAGTTATATGGTAGAAACCGTGTCCTGTTATACGAAGGCAGAGATTATTCTCCTTGACATCATCTTTGAATACTATGTATCTGACCAGGGATCATTTTATTACGATAACCCTCCTCGACCTGATTTAAGCCCCGTGGGGAACAAAACGGATTATAAGCCTGGGGGCACTTCCTCTGTTGAAAACGGAACGGATTAAACGCCTTATTAGCGATGCACGGCATGTCATACGCTTTTGTACACTTCGTCTTTGTCCCGCTAACGGATGGAGGTAACGACAGGCAGCGTGCTTGCACGTGCCACTTTTTTACAGTCTCGGGAAGCCTAATACCCCGACCGCTACGAAGCGGCGGGAGGGCTGACCAGATGAACAGCAAGCTGGGTCAGTTTTCTAAGTGTGCGTATGACCGTAAAGGAGACTGAAAAAAGCCTAAGAATAACACAAAAAATAAAATTGTCATTATGGGTACTACATCAAAACAAGTCATGGATATAAAGACTTCCAAAGGGCTCTCACAGACGAGTAATGAGGAGTTACGTGCCTGGACCGATAAGGGATGGGAACAGGCTATGCGTGAAGGAAACTATGACCGTAGCCGTGAGCATCTTAATTTCGAGGTGCAGAAAGGTGGCATAGTCACACCGATAGACAAGAAGCGTCCGCTGACAAAACGCATGGCAGAAAACCTTGCGTCACGTGGCATTAAAGATCCGAACGAAGGACTTGCCGAGCCACGTTTCCGGACAGTAGTCAACTTCATATTCGGAGGCTCAACCGACCGTATGCGTGAGCTGGCCTTCGGCAATCAGGAAGTTGACTTTGAGAGCAAAGGAGGTAACGGGCATGTACGGCGTATGCCGGAAATAGAAGAATGGGCTCGTGACATTTATCGCTTCGTGGCAGATAAATATGGAGAGGAAAACATCATTTCCTTTATAGTCCACTGTGACGAGAAAAATCCGCATGTTCACTGTGCTCTACTACCGATAGACCAGAACGGCAAGTTTGCTTTCAAGCAGATTTTCCATGGACAGAACCGTCTGGAGTTTAAGAATTATATGCTTGCCCTGCACGATGAGCTTGCAAAGGTCAATGAAAAATGGGGGCTTACAAGAGGGGTGTCGGTTGTAGAATCTGGTGCGAGACATCGCTCCACAGAGGAGTACCGAAGATGGTTGGCCAACGCCTGTGTGACACTTGAAGCCCAGTTGGAGAACAACAGCAAGTTGCTGAAGTCACTGAACGAGGAACTGGCAATAGCCCAGAAGAAACAGAAGTCATTTACGACTATGATTGATAATCTGAAGACGGAGAAAGACCGTCTGGAAGATGAACTCCGTCCTCTTCGGGCAATGCAGGCCAATAGCGAGAGTATCAGTGCAGAGATAGCACGTAAGATTCAAAATCTCGAATACCAGAAGGCTCAGGTCGAAGCTAAACTGGCAGACAAGGAAAAGAAGCTTGATGAGACTAACCGGTTGCTTGAAGCTCTTCGTGAAGATAAGGCTAACATCGAGCAGCAAGCCGGGGAACTGGAAAACAAGGCCAATCAGTCTGAACTTTCATGGGCTCATAACATGAGCTATCACTTGAACGGTGCAATGCTTGACACAATGTCACAGGAGTTCACATCCCGCTATCACCATCTGCCGGAGGAAACAAAATCCATGTTTGACGATACACTGCTCTGTCAACTGGCAGAACAGGGGAATCATGTTGTCATGGTTGCCTTGAACCTTGTGTGCGGTTATGTGGACGATGCAACGACTATTGCTAAGACTCATGGAGGTGGCGGTGGCCCCTCCACTGGTTGGGGAAGACGGCCGGAAGATGATGACCGTGAGTGGGCACGTAGGTGTCTGGCAATGGCACGCAAGATGTGTGCGCCATCTGTCAAACGGAAAAAGAGAATGTAAAAGTAAGCCTTTTGGCTTATGACAGTATCAATTATTAAAGTACAAACTATATGAGAAAGAATATTCTTATGTTTTTAACCGGATGTCTTGCTGCGATGACAGTCTCTGCAAGTAACATCAATCACAATGCTGACAGCATTTATAAGCAGAATACTTTCAGTCAGGAGCAGATGCTCTTGCCTATGAATCCTACATATCTGAAGAATGTAAGCGAAGCAGCCAACTGGGGTAGAAATTGGTTTATAGAAATTAAGGGCGGGGCTTCAGCTTTTCTCGGATCACCCATTGGTTGCGGTGATGTGTTCGATCGAATAACACCAGCCTTCCAGGTCGGCGTTGGAAAGTGGTTCACACCCGCAATCGGTGGACGTGTAGGTTTCCAGGGACTGACGTTCAAGAACGCTGAGTTCAAATCCATGAAGTATCAGTTCTATCATGCAGACCTGATGTACAATCTGACTTCCGGACTCCGTCAGAATGAGTACGGATTCTCTCTTTGGGATATTGTTCCTTATGTGGGAGTGGGTATGATTCATAATGCGAACTGGTCTGATCCATGCTCATGTGGCAGAGGTTCAGATGGCAGCCGTCCGTTCGCCTTTACCTATGGACTGGAGATAGGTTACAGAATTGGCAACAGGGTAAAACTTGTTGCCGGAGTCAGTGGACTGACTACAGCCCAGAATTTTGATAATATGGGTAGCTCTATAAAATTCAAGGATAATATGCTTACGGTCTCAGCCGGTCTCTCCATCACATTAGGCAAGACTGGATGGAAGCGTGTGGTTGATGCTAAACCTTATATCAAGCAGAATGCTTATCTCAAGGATTACATCTCCTATATGAAGGATGAGAATATACGATTGCAGAAAAAAATGTCTGGAGATAAAGAGGTACAGACTGTCTATCCCAAGAATAACTATAGTGGGCTTAACTCACTAAGAGCACGGTTGTCCGGGAAAAAGTCTGGCTCACCAGAAAGCAAATCAGGTATTGACGGTATAGCTGAAAACTCGGCTGATGATGCTGAAATCGGTCTTGTGGATACGTATGTACAGATTGGAAACTGCCACTCAGATTCACTTTTGTCTGCTGGTCAGAATATATCTGATAATCTTATGTCTGCAAATAATAATGCATTGGACTCAATTGCAATTTCAGGTCATTCTAAGATAACTGTGGGTGTTCCAGTGTACTTCTTCTTCCAGCTAAATTCTGATAAGCTTGTAGATGAATCCCAGATCGTGAACCTTGATGACATTGCAAAAATATCCAAGGCACATAATTTAAAAGTGGCCATATCCGGAGCAGCTGACAGCGCCACTGGTACACAGTCCATCAATCAGGAACTTGCTCAGCGTCGTGCCAGATATATTGCTCAAATGCTTGTGGATAAAGGGGTATCCGAAAGTCTCATTCATCTGCATAGCTTTGGTGGAATAGATAAATATAAGGTCAATGACTCAAACCGCTTTGCGGTAGTCATGCTTACTGAATGATAGAAGTTGTTTTTTGTATAAGCTAAAAAGTCTTGAGACTTTCATTAAAATTTAAATCTCATATTTAAAAATTTGTCGAGAAGGTATGCTTGGATTTTCCTTGCATACCTTTTTTATGTGGGCTAACATGGAAATGTTTTTCATACTACAACTTAAATGTTGGGAATTGATGTCTCAAGACAAAATCAGATGAATATCGAAAATGATTGGAAAAGTTGATTTTTAACGATTTTATTAGATGGGAAAATATTCAATGATACTTAAATAATACCTTGTATTTTTGAAATTTATTGAGAAATATTTCCTTGGATAATTTTAATTTTGTACCTTTACAGACAAATTATAAAGTATCTTAGAGTTATGTATTATCCAAGAATGATAGACGGATATTTGCTGGAATGGTCACAAAGGTCTTCACATAAACCTTTGCTGTTAAGAGGTGCGCGTCAAGTAGGAAAGTCAACAGCAGTTCGTCATCTGAGTCAGAAGTTCAAGAGCTTTGTGGAGGTGAACTTTGAACGGCAACCTTCATATAAGCAGCTATTTCAAGGCGATATTGATGTGAAACGAATTGTTCCACAAATGGCGGCTATTGCCGGTAAGCCGATAGAACCAGGAAGCACACTTCTGTTTCTTGATGAGATTCAGGCTTGTCCCGAAGCCATCATGTCACTCCGATTTTTCAAAGAGGACATGCCCGAACTTCATGTGATAGCTGCAGGCTCTTTGTTAGAGTTCGCACTTGAAGAACTGCCAACATTTGGTGTCGGCAGGATTCACTCGATGTTTATGTTTCCGATGACGTTCGATGAGTTCCTGCTTGCTAATGGCGAGAATTTGCTTATTGAGGCGCGGAATCAAGCTACGTCATCAGCACCACTGCCAGCTCCTCTATATGAAAAGTTGGTGGGGCTACTCCGTACTTTCATGCTTGTTGGCGGAATGCCTGAAGCCGTGAGCAAATGGGTGGAGACCCACGACTATCTGGCTTGCCAGGAGGTGCAGGATGATATTGTCGTTACCTATGAAGACGATTTTCCGAAATATAAGAAGCGTGTTGATCCTATGCTTTTGCGCCTGACCATGCGTAGTGCAGCCGTTCAAGCCACTAAAAAGTTTGTCTATTCTCAGGTCGGCGGCAGTTATAGTACTTCAGAAGTGAAGAAAGCCCTTGAAATGCTTATTCTTGCAGGCATACTGATTCCTGTCACACATACGTCAGCCAATGGCGTACCTTTAGGAAGTGAGGCTGATTATTCCTATCGTAAGATGCTTTTGCTCGACACTGGTTTGATGTTGCGTCTGCTGAATATGACGACCGGTGATGTAAGTGAGCTGACAACCCAAATCCTAACATCTGATGTTTCAGAATTGGCAAACAAAGGACCAATGGCAGAAATGGTTGCAGGACTGGAAATACTGCACTACAAAACTCCGAACATCCGCCATGACTTGTTTTACTGGCTTAGAATGGCGAAAAATTCCTCTGCAGAGATTGATTATCTTGTAACATATAAGCAGCAAGTTGTTCCCATCGAGGTGAAGGCGGGAATGCAAGGCGGAATGAAGAGCCTTTGGCTGTTTATGAACGAAAAGCATTTGGACAATGCTCTTAGATGCTCAATGGAGAACTATGGAAGTTTTGAGTATCAGGATGTCAAGGATAATAATGCAGTACGTCACGTACAAATCTGCCCACTCTATGCCATGTCGCAAATGGATAAACTGCTGAGTGCCTTTGTGTGGAAGAATAATCAGTAGAGTAATGTGTTCCTTATCGAATGGCAAGGCTTCATTTCATGGAATATAACGAAAGACTTTATTTGAACATCAATGTGGAATACTATATTAATTAAAATATTATCGATATGTGGCCTTTTAATTATTTCAAAAAGAAGCGTGAAAAGGAAGAACAAGAACGCCGTCGCGCTGAAGAGCAAGCTCGCCAACAAAAGTTGGAGGAAGAGCGTATTGCACGTGAAAGAGAACGTAGGTTGGAAGAGAACCGTCGTAAAGAACTTGAACGTCAAGCCAAACTGAAAGCAGAACGTGAACAGAAAGAGTCAATACAGCCTTTTACATTTCGTTCCAATTGTCATCAGCGTTATGAAAACGACACTCCTGTTATGGGTTTACAGGAGTGTATTCGTACTGTCAGCTTGGTAAAGAATACTGATGGTTGCCTTGGTTACAAGCTAGACCCCGGCGTTGGTTACATCGTAAAGATATACAATGATGACCTGGGTAAGCCGAACATGTCAGACAAACCTATGAAGGTTGTAACAAAATCGGCAGACATGGTAGAATTGCGTGGTTTCCCTATTGAGGCACGATCTCCTTTCGGTTGGCAAGAAGTAGATTACAGCGACTATGGTTTTGTAGTTTATTATAAAAACGGACAAGTAGAGAAATGTGTTTTGCATATGTACGACAGAAACATTAGATTGGAGTATATGACAAAATCTGCATCTTCTTCAACAGCTAAGACCAATTCGTATATTACAAATGCACCTGAGTCCAATAAACTGACAGAAACAGAAACACTCGTAAAAGAAGCACTATCCAATCTTAGGGCAGGAAGGGATGGTGACGATACCTATCATCCTTTATTTAAGGCGTGGCGTTCCTTCCAAAGAGCTCCCGAGCAACTAAAAAAAATCCAAGATGAAGGTTCCTTTGGCACGGCTTTCATGATTTTTTTGTCGTATGGAACTGTTTCTGATATAGATGACAAGCAACAACTTGCAAGCATTGCATATCTTTTCCTTAGTAAGGCAATTGAAAAGAATGGTAACGATGTCAACTTATATAAAAACCGCATTTTACTGATGATGTTGAATGACGAAGCATTTGGATATACGGTTTTATCGGCAATTAACCCAGGGGGTGGTTTTGATATTTTCAGTATGAATCTTCATCCGTTCGAATCAAGGGACGCTATTTATAAAATGGAATATGTGGATCTTTTGAAGAACCCTCGGCTTCTAAGTGTGGATATGTTAAACGAAAGATTCTCGGATTTGAACAATAAAATTTCCAATGGTTTCTTTGGTCAAAACCAAACAAGCCAAACAATTATAGAAAAGGGGCTTGAATTACATAAAAAGGTACTGGATTACCTTAACAATAAAGTATTGACAGAAGAAGATCTTGATTTTTAGTAATATGGCATCTTGGGAACATACAGACATAATTGTTGATGGGAAGCCTGTGAAAGCGCAGGCTCCTATCATCGTGTCGGCAAGTAGAAGTACGGATATTCCTGCATTCTATGCCGATTGGTTTTTTGACCGCTTAAAGAAAGGTTACTCAGCATGGACCAACCCATTTAATGGCGTGAAGTCTTATGTATCGTATGATAAAACTCGCTTTATAGTTTTTTGGTCAAAGAATCCTCGTCCGCTTCTTCCATATCTTGATTATCTCAAAGAAAGAAATATAAGGTGCTATATACAATACACATTGAATGATTATGAGAAGGAGGGATTGGAGAAAGTACCTTCACTTTTAAATCGCATTGAGACATTCAAAATGTTATCTGATAAACTTGGAGCGGACGCTGTTGTTTGGCGTTTCGATCCGATGATTCTTACAGATGATATTACTATAGATGACCTTATTAGTAAAGTTGAGAAGATTGGTGACCAGCTCAAAGGATATACGGAGAAATTGGTGTTTTCGTATGCTGACATCAAGCTTTACAAAAAAGTTAAATTGAATCTTGAAAAGAATGGCATTCCATATCATGAGTGGGAAACTGCACAAATGGAGGAGTTTGCTATGAAATTATCAAAAATGAATATCGAAAGAAACTGGAATTTCCAGCTTGCCACTTGCGGAGAGCATATAGATATTGATAGATATGGAATAGCTCATAATAGATGTATAGATGGAGATTTAATAACTCGCTTGGCGTGGGACGATAAGGTTCTTATGGATTTTATGAAGGTTAAAATTCAGCAGATGCCAGCACCGTCATTGTTTGAAGATTCACCATCATTACCTGATGGCGCAATTATTCTGCCACACAATCAATTCTTCCTAAGTGCTCACAAGAAAGATCCAGGACAAAGAGCCCTGTGTGGATGTATGGCAGCTAAAGATATTGGTGAATATAACACTTGTCCACATCTATGTGAATACTGCTATGCAAATACTACTAAGCATTTAGCTTTAGAGAATTGGAAACGTCATCAACAGAATAAAAATGCTGATACAATAACGGGAAAATAATTATGCCAAATTTTATAGATATATTCAGAAGAAACAGAAATATCTCGTTTGTCGGTATGAGGGATGCAGCATTGGCTCTTCTTCCTACTGATCGAACGAGTCGTAATAAGCTGTATCAGGATTTAGAACGAGGTAAAGGCATATTAGATGATGAAGACCATTTAAATATGTATCTACATAGCTTCGGTAAAATGCATAAAGCGAAGCTTGATGCTGCTTTTGGCTGCATTCCTGATATTTCTGAAATCTTCTCAGAAGAAGTGGAGATTTACGATTGGGGGTGCGGTCAAGGAACAGCCTCTGTATGCTTATTGGATTTTCTACATTCAAAGAATATATCACCTAATATCAAGAATTTTTGCTTGGTAGAGCCTTCTACTGCTGCTGTCGAAAGAGCAACCCAGGTTATTGAAAGTTTTAATTCTGCATATTTTGTAAAGTCCATTACTAAGGATTTTGACTCTTTGAGTCCGGAAGATTTCAAGAAATCGAATATTAGGAAAGTACATCTTTTCAGTAATATTCTCGATGTAGAAGCCTTTGACCTTGCACGATTCATTCACTTGTTCCAACAGCTATTCGGAAGTGATAACTATTTTGTGTGCGTCGGTCCTTATTACAGTAATAACAGACGTGTTGATGAATTCGTAGCTGCCACAGCACCTGACATTATGTATGCCACGATGAATAAGGAACGTGGGACATGGCAGGGTGACTGGACAATCTCAATGCGTATATTCTTCAAACATTTCGACCGCATTGAGACCGTTGAGAATATTCGTAAACGTATTGAAGATTCACATAAGAAAGAACAGTTCTTTGCAGGATTTGTTCTTGATGCTGTCGCAGAGGAATATAGCAAATCTGATAAGGCAGATAATGCTGAAGAACTTTATCGTTCTCTTTCTGCTTTCGATGTCAAATCAAATATACCTCTTTCTTATAATTCAAATACAGACTCCAAACTTGCAGTCTTGGCAAATATTATATCAAGAGGTTTGCCAACAAAGGCTCCATTGCTATTAGAGAATACTTTTGCTGAGTTATTTCATATTTCAACCAAGCCAAAAGAAGGAGCGATACTTGATTATAAATCCAATCATAATGTTTCGGTACAGGACATTTATGA
The DNA here is from genome assembly GCF_023336985.1 of Marseilla massiliensis. Lineage (NCBI taxonomy): Bacteria > Pseudomonadati > Bacteroidota > Bacteroidia > Bacteroidales > Prevotellaceae > Marseilla > Marseilla massiliensis. The sequence goes on from NZ_JAMBLP010000021.1 coordinate 36,661, forward strand.
AGCCCTGCATATTATAGATCCTCGTTTTAATGTAGAGTTCTATAATGGAGATATGCTTGGCAGTTCCTTTGAGAAAGATTTTATCGAAAAATACTTGAACGGTTCTCAAAGTGAATATCTGATTCAAGTTTTTGAACCACAACGTAATCTTTCATCAATTGTAGATATTCCTGATAGAAGATTCAGCAAAGACCAACGAGTAGATTTTGCATTGGAAATTCCTTATGGTGATGCAAGAACCGGCTTCATTCTAGAGATGGACGGTCTGCGTTATCATTCTAATATTTTCAGTAGAATTAACGATGAACGACGTGACCGAATGGCTCTCAATGGAGGCTGGGATACATATCGGATTGAACAACTGAATAATATGGCGTTCATGCAAAATTGGGAAAGTGACGCTGCTTCAGTTGACTACTTACAGATTATAAAGGCTAATTACAAAAAGGCTCTGTCTGGAAATTGGTTGGACACCTTGCAAATAGTTCTTGCACCAATGGCAATTGCACGAGTAGAGCGAATGTTGGTGGAGGCAATGATGTCCGGTGCTCTTAGTCTTGATAGCGATGTATGGAATATTGCCATTGTAGAACGTGACATTCCATGTTCTGCATTGGCTATAAAGGACCTTGCTGAAAAATATAGGTATATTTGTGAATTAGCAGCTTCATCAGATAGACTGCCGGAGATAAAGCTTCAGATCATATCAACAGAAGAATTCAAAAAATCTCCATTGCATTTGGGAAACCGTGTCGCTATTCAAATGCCAGAAGGACATTTTGACCTATGCTTGGATATATCAATGTTACTTAGAGACAACATTGATGCCCTTCCTTTGAATGTCGATGCAGATACTGTCTATCTTATCCGTTCTTCTCATTACAAGAAACGTGAGCGAACAATCTGCGCTGCAGACAATATACAATATCCTCCATTGGTTACAAAAGATGGCACAGGGTCTTATGTAAATATAAAGGAAAGGGAAGATGTCCTTACATATTTCTTGCGTGATATTTTCCGCAAGCCATCTTTCCGTCCTGGGCAGTTGCCTATTCTTAGCCATGCTTTAGCTGATAAAACTACAATAGGATTACTTCCTACTGGTGGCGGTAAGTCTTTGACATATCAGTTATCATGCATTTTACAACCTGGCGTTTCTATAATTGTTGACCCTCTCGTTTCACTTATGGTTGACCAGGTTCGAGGGTTGCGCGAAGCACGAATTGATGCTTGTGAATGTGTTAATAGTGGAATGAATGCCAAAGAGAAGGCTAAAAAACTGAATCTTCTTCAAAATGGTTCTGTCTTGTTCATGCTCCTTTCTCCGGAAAGATTTATGATGGAGAATTTTCGTTCAAGTTTGCTTACAATGACAGAGAAGAATCATGTGTATTTCTCTTATGGCATTATTGATGAGGTTCATTGCGTATCTGAATGGGGACATGATTTCCGTACTTCTTATCTCCACCTTGGACGAAACATGATAAATTTCATGAATACGAAATCAGGTCGTCCATTGTCTATTATAGGTTTGACGGCTACAGCATCGTTTGATGTTCTTGCAGACGTTGAGCGTGAATTGACTCTTGGTGGAAACCTTACTATTGACAGTGAAACAATTGTACGTCCTGAGTCTGATTCACGTCCTGAACTAACATATCGTATTATTGAGGTCTTTTCTAATTTTGATGAATTGAGAGAACCTAATGAGCAGTTCTTGCTTAAAGCAAAATCAGATTGGGAACTTAAAGATGTTGTAGCAACAGCAAAAAAGAATAAGATGTATGAGCTACTGCATGAAATACCTTCAGATATAGTGCAAGTCAATCAGCATGAGACTGAGAAATCAAGGGTTGCTCATATAGAGGATTTTTCAGCAGAGGATTTCTATTCGGCAGATAGTGAACAACACTATAAAAATGCTGGAATAGTATTCTGTCCACATGCACATGGAACTTTCGGTGTAGAAGATAATGTTTGGGGTACCAGGACTGGTATCTCCACTGAATTGCGAGAGCATGAGCCGGAATTGTCGATGGGTACGTTTGTTGGCGGTGACAAGCCTTCTGGTGATATGAAGTCATTTAATGAAAATGGCCAAAATCTGATGGTGGCCACTAAAGCGTTCGGTATGGGTATAGATAAGCCAAATATCAGATATACAATTCATATAAATCACCCTTCATCCATTGAAAGTTATGTTCAAGAGGCAGGTCGTTGTGGTCGTGATAAGAAGCATGCCATATCTTATGTTTTATATGATCCGACAGAATTCATTGAATTTACTATAGATAAAATAAATGATATTCGATATTTGATGGGGGATGAAGACCCAACATGGCTTGAACGATATATAAATAAGTTTGTTCTTGCAGATGATATTCCTGCATTGTGCAAATATAATAACTGTACCAAAGAACAGACAGATAAGATTCTTGATATTATCAGAAAGCAAGGATTTCTGGAGAACATAGACAAGGACATTAACTTGTGGTTCCATAATAACTCGTTCCGTGGTCTATTCAAGGAGAAGGTCATTCTTGTTGAACTCACTGATAGAATAATCAATGCTAAGCCTACACTTCTAACAGAGATTCAGGCAAAGTTGAGAGACGAAGCAGGAAACGAGGATGTGTGCTTAAAAATAGATACAAGAAAAAATGCAGTTAAAATCGTTTCGGAAGAAGATAATAACAAACAATATGGTTATATCTTCCTCGACAGCCTACGCCCGACTTATAATTATCTAGGTTTTGAATATTCATTATGCTCGTATATATCTAATTGTTTGATCCAGATACTCCAATCATATGAAGATTATTCTCCTAAGACACTTATGCGCCCTTTGGAGGGAGAAGACAATATCACAGAGGGTATATATCAGGCAATGGCACATGCTGACGAAGACGGCAATGCAAGTGTTGTTGTTTCTTGGGAGAATAATGTTCAACAAGATCCTGAAGGTTTTGAAGCCTCAATCAAAAAGGAAATTCTTGCTATATCTGAGGAACAGGGATGGCAAAATATCAATGAGGACAGATACGGAAAGTTGGATTTGAAAAAAATTGGTGATTTCAATGAGTTGATAGCTAAGATAGCCAAATGCTCAGGTGATACTAGATGGCTTCGCAATCATGCAAATAAAAGCATCTATAAAAGGCTACGAATGGCTTTTTGTAAGAAAAGAGATAAAGATGATACAGATAAAGCAATATACAGAATGTGCTGCATAGGGCTTGTAGATGATGTGACTATTGATTATCTGTCACAAACATACGAACTTAAAATCCACAAACGAACTGATGAAGAGTTCAAACAGTATATGTTGGATTTCTTCCGTAAGTATTATTCTTTGGAGCAAGCTCAGAAGAAGGTGGATGAAATTGACAAACAGCCAGGGCGTAATTATTTAGACCGTTGCCTGGGCTATTTAACAGCCTTTGTGTATGAAAACCTTGAAAAGAAGCGTTATCGTGCCATCGAGGACATGTGTATAGCATGTGAGGACAGTATCATAGAACGTCAAGCAAATGGTAACGATGAATGGCTGAAGGAGTTTATTCATCTGTACTTCAACTCTAAGTATGCGCGAACCGGCTATGAAGTTAATGGAAAGCCTTATTCCCTGAAGTATGATACAGATATAGAGGGAAAAGATGGATTCGATGTCGTTAAGAAGTATATTGAAATAATTGACCCTGTTAATGATAACTCTGGCAGTGAAGTGGATAATGTCAAACATCTGTATGGCGCGACCTTACTTTGTCTGAGAGCACATCCTGATAATGCTGCTTTGCAGCTTTTGCTCGCTTATTGCATTACTTTTTTAGGCGCAGGGAATAACCAGACACTGAAAAATAATGCTTACAACAATTATATCGAAGGCTTTATGACTTTGTATAATAGGGATAATAAGCAGGTTTGGAGTGACATTGACACTTTTACATCTTATCTAAAAGCCAAAGTTCGTAAAGATGATAAGTTTATCAAGCAGAACTTGGTTGACGATGGTAAGAAAACGATAACACTGTTTGTCCATGAGGATAAGTTAAATGAAATAACAAAGAAATATCTAAAATAATTATATCAAAATGACATACGATATTAACGCTACTTTGGAAAGGTTAGAACAGAACCTAAAGCAACTTGATTCTGCAAGAAAACAAGTTGAAAACACTGTTCAAGCAAGTGAAGGACTGCAAAATGCCGTTGCTGGTTATGTCGCTTCAATCAATTCTCTTGTTAAAGAAATCAAAGAGTGGGAGAAACAATTAGAAGGAGCACAGGTTGGAATTTCAGAAGAAGTGCAGAAGTCAGTGGGTAAAATGACCTCTGCTTGCGAGAATATTACGTCTAGTTTCACATCTTCAGTCGATGCTTCTTTGCAAGAATTTACCGAGCAGAATAACTTGCTATCTGAAAGGGTCGAAGAACTTAGCGCTCTTCGTGAAGAGATAAAATCAACCACAAAAGAGATTCAAACCATTAAAAAGTTTCTTTTTGACATTTCCAAAGATTTGAAAGAATCTCAAAAGGGGCAAGATAATGCCATTGCATCAATCAGTCAAAATGTTGATGACCTTCCCTCAAATATTAAGGAACATGCTGATAGCATTACTACGAAGTTGAATCAATGGAATCAGGAGCTGAAAAAGTTAATAGATGATATTTCTCCAAAGATAAAATCTATTGAAACAAAAGTTGATGCAATTACCAATATAATTAATTGTATACAGACTTCATGCAATACCATTAAAAGTTCAACTGATAATATAATTAACGAGACTAAGAATTTGCAAAATGAATTAGCGACTTCTTCTGAAGCTACGACGAAAGCAATTAACATCAATCGTTGGATTATTATTGCTGGTATCATTATTATTGCTGCTTTGCATTTCATTCGTTAAATAGTAAGCTGTAATTGTATGCACAATCGTCCTATAGCTAAACTCATTAAATGGTTTGTCAAACGTGAGAAAGGCAAATTAGTTGATGCACGTATCCGAAATACAACGACGTTTTGCTTATCTTGATATGAATGACCAAAAGAAAATCCTTTTATTGTTCCTATTTTCCGGTAAATTAAAAAGAACCAAAACAACTAAAATCTAAAATATTTATGAACTCACGTAAAAAATCTATTTTAATCTATTTAGGTGGTATCATAACGGGTATCATTCTTACTTTTGCATTCTTTTTCTTTGTAGCATTAGGAAATACAAACGGAACGCCATCTGACAATAATGTCGTTATGTTTGAAAAGCCACAGCAAGAAATTAATGTCCATTCCTTTGAGATTATGCAAGTACTTCCAGATGGGAGTGCATTGGCAACGGTAGAAGATATTTCTAATATAGGAATGATTGTTTTATTCCTTGCTGATAAAGAAATTTCATATTATGATAATCAAAAAATAGATGTTCCATCAGACAAACGTGTAATGCAAGTAGGTACTTACAAATACATCTCGCGTAGTGAAATGGAGAAAACTGTTCTGATTGTAGAAATTATGGATAAGTAAAAACTCTTACCATATAAGGTGATATTTAGTAAGAGAACTACCTGTTTCCATAGAGAATACGTAACAGGTAGAAAATCACCTATATACAAATTTATCTACTTGTCTTAGAACTTCGAATGACGAAGCCTAATACAAGTGGATTTATTTTTGAAAATACGAGAGGGAAAGATACATTATGTTGCCTTATTAAATTAGGCAGTCAGGAGCTATTCTTCAGCGCCTGAATTTATTACTATAAAGAGACTATAGATTTATAATCCCCAAATCGGTTATTATGATTGGGGGTTATAAAAATTTCAGTCATCATAATTTCTACCCCAACGATTGGGCTCAGGATTGTTGTCATAGGGGTAAAAGCCTTCTTTTTCAAATTCAACTACTTGTCCCAATTTGGGATGTTTGCATAATATAAAGCACTCATCTCCCTCTTCATCTTTACATGTAGCTACTGTACTTTCATTATTTCCGAACATAAAATCAAATGGGCGAGACCTTCCTATTTCCTTTGATATATAAACATAGGAATAGTATTCATACGAAGAGTGCTTCTTATCTTGTGTTAGAAATCTTAACGTCTTTCCTTCAGCATCAAGCCATTCGTCAGCGACACGAATTCCACCGTGATAGTAACAAAAATCACTAAGTCGTTGGCTTTCTATTTCTATTATGGTTGCTTTCATTTGTATATTTTTAGTTATCATCAGAACTTATAAAGAATAAGGAATAGGGCTATTGGTTATCAGTACCCTAAACCTTATTCTATATAACGTCTATTATTGATAGAACAAAGGTAGGTGTTTTTCAGCAATTAATAACATGAGTTCTGAAATAAATTTATCACTATTCCCAATCTCATAAGAATATTCCATTATCTTCCTCGATGAAAGTGAGTCTCTTCTTGTGCGACAGTTTCCATTTTCTGTTCCTGTTTTTCAGCAATGGACTTGACATCAGCAGTGGCGTTATCAGGCAATCCGTAACGGGTGATGTTCTGTCTGACTTCTTCAGCAGTGACTTTACGCATCACATCATAGGTTCCTCCAACAGACGGGTTATATACCACGGCATAGTGTTCGTTCTCCACCAACAGGTCATCTCCACGGTATTTTGTAGGAGACAGGTAAGTGTTGGACAGGTCTATGGCATCACCGGCATCGTACTCAATGGCTTCCTTCAATAGTGCCTCATAATCGCCCTTTTCTTGTAGCTTGTCAAGTCTGTCTGTGTCTTCACCCATTTGAAGGTAGGCTACAGAAGCATAGTACACAGGCTCTTGGCTATTACTTTGGACTACTTCTATGTTTTGTTCCTGGTCAATTTTCTGTTGCATGGTATCAATACATTTTGTAATCATACTTGATGCCTTTTTCACATCTGTCAGTGTAGTTTTGATGAATTCCGGAGATTCATTCAAGCTGTCAAGCCAGCTTTTGAGGTAGCTGGCACTGTCTTCTTTCAGATGCTTGGTCATACCATAGCGTTGTGCAACGAGGGCTGCACTTAGCTCGGCCACAAGCTCTTCCCGGGCATATTCCTTACTACCAAAGGATGTCGGCTGTAGTCTTCCCAACTGATTTTCTGCTCCTGTGGAATGGGCCATTTCATGCCCCAGGTTGGTATAGAATGACTCACCATCCTTGAACTGCTTTTTCTCAGGAACGACAATCTCATTCTTCGAAATGCTGTAGTAGGCACTGTCTCCGTAAGTAGGCTTGATAGGGCAGATCCATCCATTATCCTTTATTATCCGGTCGATAGGAGCAAAGGAAAATTCTTCACCTTCAGATTGTGGACGTATCTGTTTTCCTGCATCAGCAAGTTTCTTATATAAATCAGGACGAGCTTCCTGAAGATTGGTCTGGGCCACATTGAACACGTTATATACCTGAAGCTTCGGATAGACGTTGTAACCTTTCTTTTCCTCCTCACTCAGCTGTTTATAGTCATCGTATTTAATTTTCTCTTTTGTCTCTTTATCAACAACAGTGAATGTCGTGATGAACACCGGGAAACTCTTTTCTCCTTTCAGAATGGAAACCTTTGGTAGTTCCTGACCATTATTATCCTTTATCTGCTGACGGACTCCCTGTTTGTCTTTGGTATAGTTCAGACCGGCTACACGGTCAAAAGTACAAAATACAGGCAGTTTATATCCCTGTTTCTCACAGTGCATCATGAGTAAAAGTGCATTCATTCCATTATATTCACGGCCTGAAAGATTTCTCGGCCAAGAGATGGATTTATCTGTAAACCAAGGCTTCTTCCAGTCATTCTGCAAAGTCTTGATTTTCTCAATCATCATCTCTGCGAATTTATCCAAGGCCTTATCTTCACTGCTACGGCCATCTGAATTATAAATCTTTTTACCTGTCATAGTCATTAGTGTTGGTAAGAGTTAGAGCTTTTCTCCCAAAGAGAGCATTCGCTTATGCGGCATGTAAGGTCAAGTCTGTTATTATACACACCTAATTCCAATTCCCCCTTAGCATTGATTCCGGCTTTGGGTTGCATCCATGCTTCTTTTCTTTTGTCGAATTGCATAAAGCGTACCCAAGTATAGGTGTAATTATCTCCATCCTTTTCGCTACTATAAGCGGAAAATATCGTAAATGACTTACCACTTTTAGTTGTCTTGTCCTCAATTTGTTTGCCTAAAGTACCTCTGAACTCCATTGTACCGTTAATGCCGTCGTTATTGCCTGCATTGAATGTGTTGATGCCAGTTGCAGACAGGTTAAGGTATAATGCTTCTCCCTTTTTGTGAAACATTAGAATACCGGCTACTTCAATGCGAGTCCCAACTTGAATTGGTGGTAACTCAGATAGGTTGTTACAGGTCTTGGCCACACTGATTTCAACTGTCTTATTAATTCCTGATTTTGCCGGAATAACGATATTGATACCGAATGATGCGAACTGCGTACCTTCTTTGTTAGCACGCATTTGTGCCTGGCGGGAAACGGTGCCACACACGGTTACATTACATTTAATCATAATAAAACGAATTGATGGTTATACTTAAAAAGCAAATTATTTCAATTGTACAGACTCCTGTTTGCCTTGTTGGTTCTCCAAATTATTTTGGTAGTTTTGTGACATCTGCAGCGTGACCACGGCAGAGTTGATAACAGAGGCGATGCTTCGTCGTTTCTCGTCATCGTTCATCATGGTACTGCCAAGTGTCTGTTGGATCTTGGTTATTTCTGCATTACTCAGTTCTCTGTTGAGCTGTACAACTCCATTGTCTGCGTACAGATTGGGTTTACCATCCTGCAGACTTATGGTGCAGGTCTTATAGGAAGGGAGGATAGGAGTAAGGTCTATGCTTTTACTGACAGCTGCAGCAGTAGCTTTCTGCATCTTTTCCTCCTCACTTGAATTATCTATCTGGAGGGCAAGAGCCATGAGTGAGGTGAACATAGTCATGGCCATCTCTATTACAGGATCAGCTATAGGCATATTCACCCCACTGTCTTCAGAGGACAGAATTTTCTTCATCCACTCATCCGGACTCATGGCTGTATCTGGCTGCACATTGGCATCGGATTGACTTGCACTCTTGTATTGCGCAGTCAGATCTTTTCCGTTGCTGAGAACCTGTAGTGAGATGTTCCCTTTTTGTGCAATCTCAGCAAGATATGCAGCCGGGTCAATATCTCTTTTTGTTCCATCTGTGGATATGGATTTTACTCCAAAATGAAGATGTTCGCCAGTAGTCCGATACCCGGTGTTTCCTGAAATGCCAAGCTTCTGTCCGGCAGCCACTTCATCACCGACCTTGACGGATATACTTTCCAGATGCATGTAGGTACATTGATATTTACTGCCATCGTTCCTGTTGTACTCGACAGTCACAGACCGTCCTCCGTTTGTATTGGCATTACTGTTCACATTGACAACTTTTCCCTTATCTTCAGTAGCAAGGACGGCCTCATGATTTGTCTGGATGTCAATTCCTTTATGCACCTGATATTTACTTGTGTCTAAAGGGTCTTTTCTTGTACCAAAGGGAGAAGTAACCAGCATAAACTCCTCTCTCTTTAGAGGGAAGGAATATTTCTTTTCTTCAGTATCCTGTACGGAAACATCATTTGATGTGGCTTGACGCGGATTGTCAGCAGTTCCAAAGGATTTACCCTCTGCCTTCATCTCCTGCATTACCATCTGGTCATATTTTTGCAATCCGTTCTTCTCGATAATATTCTGAAGGGTTGCTGCGTATTGTTTGCTTGACGCATATCCTGCATCCTGTAATCCGTTTGTCCATCCTTTGTAGTCATCAGGAGAGAGTTGGAACAGCTCTGCGTATCTTCCGTTCCTTTTCAGGAACTGAGAATGATGCTCATAGGAATCTCCAACATTCGCATACTGGCAAAACTTTTCGTTTGGACGGTCATCGGTATATACAAGATATTTGCCTCCATTCTCAATCCAGCTGGAGGTAGCTTTGATCCCAAAATGGTTGTTTCCCTTACGGGACAGTTCACTCTGGCCACTGGCACTTTCACAGATACCCTGTGCAAGTGTGACAGATGCAGGTATGCCATATCTGCGCATCTGCTCCATGGCATACTCTGCATATTGTTGGATATATTCTTGATTCTTTGACATTGCGGTTACATGTTATCTGTGCATTCTTGAAACCTTGCTCTCTTCCTGATTATCGGGTTCATTTTTCTGTTTTTCAGTAACGTCTTTTTCTTGCCTGGGAGTTTCCAATTGGTCACAGATGGCAATTCGCTCACCGGCACGGATCAGTTTAGGAAGGTAAACATCGAGCGCATGGTGAGGAAACCCTGCTATCATAAGAGGTTTTCCTTCAGCATCTTTTGTGTGATTGCTTTTGCTGAGCGTGATTCCAAGTATTTGGGCTGCTTTCTCTGCATCGTTGCTGTAAGTTTCATAGAAGTCTCCACATCTGAAGAGCAAAATTGCATCAGGATGCTTCGATTTTAATTCATAGAATTGCTTCAGCATCGGAGAGAGTTCGGTGGTTACCTTTGTTTCTGTCTTAGGACTTTCATCCTTGCTCTTATTGCCCTTAGATTCGGATGGCCCATGAGATTCACTCTGTCTGCTCTTTTCTTCGGTCTGTTCCTCATATACTTCCGTTTGCTGATTTGGATTTTTTGACTGAGTCTCCTGTTCTGATTTATCCGTACCTACTGCAACAGCATCTGTACGGTCCTTACGGAGCACATCGGCAAAAAGACTTGCTGCAAGATGTTTCTTGTAATCTTGCATATCTTCCGCCAGCCACATACGTTGCCATTGTTGTGGACTAATTTCACGAGCCTTCAATTTTTCACCGTTGACAGTGGGCATACATAATATCACACTGGGAGTACTCTCAGTACCTTTGGTCTTGAATATATTCACACGGTCTATCCTTGCGAGTTCTTCTGCTGTTGCATCACTTTTGAAGAGGTCAACCTTAATGTCCGGACTGTTCTGGGCGGCCATATAGTATTTCTGGGCCAAATCCTGACGTACTTTTTCTGAAGTTTCTTCGTCACCTTGCTTTATTGTGGTAAAGAAAAGGTTCAGATCTGCCTTCTCGGGGTAAACGCTGAAGCTCTTTTCATTTTCGGGCTTCAGATAGAGTGCCCATTTCCCTTCGTCATTACGCAACATGAGTATCTTTTCAAAGTCTATGGCACCGGAACGTCTGACGGCATCAGACACATCAAGTAGTGTAAGGGTCTCCAGATTCCACTTGTTCATGCGGTTCACGGACACCTCCTTACCGTCAAAAAAGCTGTCATCGGGACGATACCCCATAGAACCATCTATATTGTAGAATGTAACCGTTTCATATCCCTCTTTTTGAAGTGCATGTTCGATACGGCCTTTGTTCATTCCAGGAATCTCATTCTCGACTCCTAATGAAGCTCCAGATGGGAGAACCACATCAGCCATTTTCTGTTCAGGTTCTTTTATAACCACGAACTCTTTTGTATCTATGTTGGGCAATGTCTTGATTTCATCGGCTACATAATAGTGTTTGGGAAGAATGTGCTTAATCTCTGCTATCTGATTCTGTAGGACTCTGTTGTTGAGCTCTACTTTCTCACCACGTTCAGCCTTGTGAATCATATCTATAGCGTTGTTTACATCCCTTTCCAGTATATCCGGCAGATGCGGGTCTTCTTTAAGTTCTCTGAGCCAGTAATCGGTCATCTTCATGCTGTCCGGAGAGAGTTTAGCTGAGATACCCAACTCCTGCAGCTTAACAGCTGAAGCTACTTCCACAACCAGCCTTTCCTGTTTCATGGCATCCTCTGAAACCTTTCCGTTCTTGACTACCATTCCTTCACGGGCGAGTCTCTGTTGATGTCCTGTTGCGGACATAAGCATGGATACAGCATCACGGGCATAGTCTTCATAATGTTCATAGGATGAAGCAGGTGGCAGGAAGACAATATCCTTCTTGCTGTCGTAATGCGCTACACCTGTAGTATCAGTGCGTATATCAACCAGATTTTTTCGTGACTGTTCCAGAAGATTTTCGACACCCTGACGGATTTCATTCGATGCTGACTCTACATCTGTACGGTCTTTCAGAGGACCGGTCTCTTTTACTACCGTATCAAATGTTGTTTTATCAACCATAGGGAGTGTGGTCTGCTCGATATTGAAAAGTGAGCGGACTTCACGGTTCCTGATTCCTTTATAATCCTCCTGCTTGTCAGCTGGCAGTGCTTGATAGTCTGAGCGACTGATTTTCTCTTCAGGATTATGTTTGTTTACATACTCATTCCAATTATACCAGAGAAAAGGTACTCCCTTTTCTTTGGTCTGGACAGATTCACCGCGTTTCTTTGCTTCAGAAAAAAGCGTATATTGATTTGTTTTGTATCCATTCTGGTCGCTGTGCATTCCCAATATGATGGCATTGAAAGCAGAAATCTGCAAAGGCTTCAGATATAGTTTCGGTGCTTTGCGACCATCGTTGTCAAGCCACATTCCACCATTTTCTTTGGCTTTATTGAAAGCATTCTCAAAAAGCTCAACCTGACGTACTATTGCCATTTTCTCTTGTTGGTTCTTCTCTTCCATAAGTCTGATTATTATATTGTTATCCTTTTATCTTTGTGCAAGTGGTCTTGCTAATGTTTGCCGTTCGCTTGCTTCATAGTTTTCAGAAGCAATCTGACGCATCTGGTCATTCTTGGCCAGTATTGCATTTGCAAGTGTGTTGAGAGGTAAAGCTCCCTGCTGATAAGCATCCACAACTTTATCCGGCAAAGTGATGCTGCAAGGAACCTTGTCTATTGTAGCAATCAGACAGTTGGACCTAATCTGAGGATTGACAATCCGGGGATTGAGCGGTTCATCAGGATAAACCCGATAATTCACTGGGCTGTTTCCTGCTTCAGGGTGCTGATGTGCTTTGAAATCATCCAAAGTCTCATGCCCGGCCTTGTTCAGCAGATTGAGTCCTCCCATACCGATAAGTATCATTTTCAGGATTGGATTCTTGACAAACATGCCTGTAACGATACTGGCAATAGGCATCATATTGTCCTTCAGATTGATTGACTTTGTTTTTCCCGTGAAGAGTCCTACAAGCATGTCAGGTAGCATGGCCAGTACATATCCGATATTGTGTCCAATGTCGCTAATGCCATTGAGTCCGAAAGAGGTCAGCAACCCTTGCCATCCGTCCATATTGGTCTGTTCCGGCTTCGGGGAGGTCTGTTCTTCTGTTGGTTGTTCCTCTTCGACCGCTTCTTCTTGTTCCGGTGCAGTCTCTGCTGATGAAGTCTTAGTCTGTGGCTTTTCTTCTGACTGCTTTTTCATTTTCTCCTGGTCTTGTCTATATTGTTCCTCGCATCCCGGGCGCACTATTGAAGGTATGTCTGAACGGTCTTCCTGTTTGTCAGAGAATTTAGATAACAGGAAGTCACCGCCGACCCATGTGGCCGCTGTTTTCCAACCGCCACCGGCTCCACCCATACATGCGAGATCAGTTACGGATCCGAGAATTATACCTGTGTTCTTTTCCCACGCAGATGGGTTGTATCTCTTTTCGGCTTCTGTATCCATATGATGTTCTAATGGTGATTTTGCAACTTCCTGGGGGAGATAAAAGATGGTGTTAGTTGCTGCCTTCTTTAAGATGTATTCAATGGATGAGCGTGGAATCTTATCCTGAATCATCTTGTCTATCATCTTTTTCTCCATGGCGGAATCAACGGTGATGTGCTGGCGTTGAAGTTCTTTCTTGACCATTTTAATATAATCTTCTGCTGTTTTCGAGTTCCATTCACCTGTGTAACGCAAAGACTGCATCTGTGCCTGTCTGGCAGACATTCCACCATCAGGACCAATGGTACTGGCCATCAATCCTGCAAATGATGAGGTGTGCTCTTTTAACTCAGCTGTCATCTTATCTTGCAGTTCATTCCGAACTTTGTTCATGATTGGAATGACCTTTGTCCTGAATATTCTATCTTGTTCTGACTCTGCCATGAGCTGCTGTTTTATATGATTGATAATTTATATGCCATTTATAGATTTATCTGGTTGAGTAATTGTTCGCGTGTCTGTTCTATGGCATTGTGGTATACTTCCATCTGCTTCGGAAAATATTCTTCCAGCCATTCATCCTTCTCAATGTTTTCGTTGATAAATTTGATTGCCAGTTCACGTTCAATCTCTATCGCAGCTTCTCCTTTCTCACTACCATTGAACCATGCTTTAGTCCACCATCTGATACCTGACTTATCAGGATACACGCTTACCATACGGGGAATATCGAAGCTTTGAACATCAATATCGAGCTCTGCCAACGGATCAATAAGTCCACTGGTTGCTATGGCCAGTTCTTGTGCTTTTTTTTTTCGTAGTCACTTAAACTGGAAAGAAATATCTGATGACGCAGGGCAAGATAGTTCAGGAAATCACTGATAAGCAGATTTTGTACCCGTTCTGCAATCGGTATGCTTCGTGCTCCCATACCTAATGGATTGGCCATACTGGGGATGGTCTCATAGAAATAATTCTTCATGGCCGACAGTGAGAGAATATTTCTCAAAGTGAACTGTGTCTGTTCGGGTAAAGTATAGGCACCGAGGCTGATGTCTTTCATGTAGTCTGGAAAGAAACGCATCATCAGATTCTCTATCTCTTTGCTGTCTTTGTCATACATGGTTCTGACATCCATATCCAGTGTCACAAATTGTGGTACCGCACCAGGTTGCCCATTTTGTTCCATGACTTTCAAGTTACTGTATATCATGGTCAGGAACTCCAGAGGATTGAGCTCTTCTCCTTTATACTTGACCTCCATGTGGAGTATTTCCCCACTTACGGCAATAACCTGACCGGCTTTGACCTCACTTCCGTAGTTGGCAAAAACGTTCGAGAGGTGTGCGTATTTTACTTCGTAGTCTCCATAGCGTGTCACCTGATAGATACCATGTACGGCATCATTCCCAAGTCCAGTAATCTTTCCTGTTGCAACTGCTGAAAGAAGATAATGGTTGGCCTTGAAATCCACACCATGATGAAAAAAAGGTTCCCCTGTATGCGGATGTTTCTGTTTACCGTAGCCAAGACTCATCTGTACGTCACGGCCTTTTTCTTCGTAGGGCATACAGTATCCACTGTCTGAACGAAGAATCATTTCTTGTGTATATTGCATATTATATCTGTTTATAAATTTTACTATTATCTTCGTCTGCCGCCACCAGTGCCTTGCGCAACCTCCGACTGTTGACTTTCGTCTTGACTTTGTGCAGCAGGTCGTTTCTTCTCACTGGCAAGTGCCTCGTTCATATTTACATTATTTCCTATCATCATCATGGCAAGCACAGCTCCAGCTATCTTGCCCATCCATCCGAATCTTCCGAAAACAAGTAGTGCAGCCACTACAAGTCCGATGAGACTCAGACCGGAAACATTCCCTTTACCTATATTGCTGAAAAAGTTCCCCATCATGTTTCCACCGTTCCCGGAGAAAACACCTTGTAGGAACTTGCTCATACCGCTCCATTTGCTGTCTGCACTGGTGATGGCATCATTGACATTTTCAGTGAGACCAGTTACAGAGTCTTTCACCTCTTTCATACCTTCACCTATATTCGAAACTGTATCTCCAATCTTTTGTGTCGTTTCTTCGCCAATGACAGCATCGCTGACAATACCCACTACGCTTTTGTCTGTAGTCAGTTTCTCCCAACCAATGTAGCCCAGGCTTCCACCTATGGCAGCAGACTTTGTGGCGCTTCCTAATCCTTTTAGCGTTTGCTGAGGATGTACTACTGCACCCCCTGCCGATTTAGCTATAGCTTTTATAGCTCTTCCTCCTAAGCTGACTGCTGCTTTCAATAATGCTCCCCAACCCATACTTAAAGTTTGATTGTTAAATTGTTATCCTGAATTATCTTTATAGCTGAATACTTACTTTGGCTTTGCGTTCCTCTTCCATCTTTCCTTGCATTTCTGTACAATATTGGGCTTGTCCACCTCACTTCTGCCATTGTAGTCTATCTCCGCCCATATGTCAGAGAGTGAAGTATATTTAACAGCTCTCGTAAGCCTTTTGAGCTTTTGATTCATGAGTTTAAGTTTCGGACGGATGGAAAAGAGAACTTCCAGTCGTTCCTTCTCTGTCATCTTGGTATCGGAGAGGCACAGTTGCCGGATGTCATTGACTATATCGACACTATTCATGATAAGTTCTCTATAGATTTTATTCCTGTTTGAAGACAATGCTACTGCCAGGGTATTTCCTGTCTGGTGCTGGAGCTGGTCATTAAAAGTTCCCAGGTGTTTCACGAGTCGGTCTATTTCATGATAGAATCCATATATCTGTGCCGCATAACTGATGATGCTATGAAAGTTATCCAAATAAGAGTTGAACTCCTTTTGCAGGTCAGTCACTCCTTGTACTTCTTCCTTTATCCACAGATGACCTGTAGATTCCAGAAGCATCATTTGTTCCTGCTGCTTCAGTTCTTTTTCTGCCTTATTTGTGTATGCCAGAATCATTCCGGCCAAAACAGGGTCGTTGCCCTGAGCCCGGAGAAAACTCCCACCCAGCCCTTCAAAAGGGAGGGTGAGAGAAATAAGCATGGCAAAAAACAGCAATAAGCGTTTCATTGTGTTATCCTGATAATCTTTTATGGTGTTACTATTCGTGCGCATCTATGCCACCTGTCCAAAGCTTGACCGGCAATCTCAGCGGTGTTCCTGTCTATCATTCCTGCAGTGGCTCTGCTCCATACATCGGCCATTGTGTAATAACGGATGCTGATGGAGAGCTGTGAAAGTCTTTTGTTGAATTGTGCCAGACGGTCATTCAACTCCCAAAGAATCTTACTGCGTTCCGCACCTGTAAGCATATTGCTTGCTCCACCTTTGGCTACGGCATCTTTCAGGATGCTGTATACAGTGATGAGTTCGGTCGCTGTTTCGATATAAAGGTTATTCATACTCATTGTGGCCATTATCCCTTGTGGATTCTGTGATATGGCTTTCTTCAAATCACAAAGATTGATGAATATCCTTACACCGTCATCATAGAGATGGCTACAGGCTTTGAGGGTGGAAGCATAGCCAGACACGGTTTTCAGGTAGCTGTTGTACTTTTTCTCCCATTGCCTTATCTGAGTGAACTCTGCCGCAATGGTATTTTGTAGTAGTGCCGTCTTCTGCTGGTCTTCAATCTGATTCTTGATTTGACCGTTGATAAGCTCATTACCTTCGGCTAAGGCCACATATTCCATAGGATTGCTGGAAACCAATTGGGCACGACCTTCAAGACAGAATAGAAACAAGGTCAAAGCAATGGCTGAGATAATCATCCATCTGCTGTCGTAAGCAATGCCTTTGGAAGTCTTGGCTTCTGACGATATATTATCTGTTCGTGATTTCATAGATACCTTTCCTTTGTTTGTTATACTCAACCCGTTCACGGATAATTCCTACAACATCAATGCGCTCCTTGATTCCAAATATGTCCAGTTTGGGATTGGAACGGTCTCCGCTGAAAATCGAGACAGTCTTCAATCCGAACAGCTGTTCCACGATACCACGGTTTTCACTGAAGTCAACCACCCTGTAGAGTTCAATGTAGTCACTCTTCCTGATAAGTACACCATGTTGGATAATCAGTTGTTCGGATGTGATGATATAGCTCAGTTTGTGTAGATAAAGACAACCGTAGAGCATGATGCACGTCATGATTGCACCGAGTACCACAAAAGGCATCTTATAGGTGATGCTTTCGTGACCGGCTGCCAAGAACAGGGCACAACTGATAAGAAATGCCATGCCTTGTGAGATAATGTATTGCGCCCAGTGAGGGTGCAATGTGATTATGCTGAACCGTCTGTTTGAGTCTGTCATATCATTTATCGTTTTAGTCCGCTCTTTTTGGTTTCTTCATTTTCTTCTTCTCTCTCTTCAGTGAGAGAAACACCATTTTCGTCAAAGGCTGTCTCAACGACATCGGTCATTGAGTATTGTTTCTTTTCCAACAGTTCATCATTAAAATCCTTATAGCCTTCAGACGGCAGTTCACGTACTATTCCTATTGGATTCAGGTCTTGTCCGTCCTGAACATGGAGCTTTTGAAACAGGGCCTCTTTAAACTCCTGATAGGTTTTGTTCATTCTGTCAGCCGCTTCCTGCTTGTCTTCCTTGCACAGAAAGGGAGAATAATGGTATTCCCATGCCTCATTTCTTGCTGTGTCATAAGCGAGGTAAAGCTTCTGCAGTCCTTCAGGGAGTTCTGCATATCTGTCATCGTCAATGTCAAGCAGCTCTTTGGTAGATGTGATACCTTCCTTGAAACTTTCAATGAAGCCTTTCATGTCCGATGAGACTGATTCAGGGTGCAACGGATTCATCTTTTGTACGATTGATTCAAAGTTGAAGACGAACTGTTTTCCCGCCAGGTCATTGTCAAAGCCAAGATGGAACGTCGCACCGGGGGCAGCCTTGACCACTCCCAGTATCTGTCCGTAGCTGGGATTTCCTCCGGTAGAGACAAATACGGCTGACTTCAGATTCTGTCTTGCATTGTAATCCAGTCCGGAGTCTTTCTTCATTCTCAACTGGTAGAATGCCATGGCATCGTAAGCACTCTCAAACACATATACATCTTTCGCATCTTTCAGTTCTGTGTCTTTCGGACTTGCCATCCACAGGCCTTCACTTGCATTTGTCCCGGCTGCCATACCTTTTCGTGCAGAGCCGTCCTTACGTGGATAGCCTCTTTCTTCCAAACCGACACATTTCTCAGGATACCCCGGTATATACATGGGAAAAGAAAGGTTCTTATAACTTGCTCCATTGTCTGCGGCCTTGGAAGCAAGAAAGAAGTTACGGTGAAAAGCACAACGTGTAGCAAAATCGATTCCTCTTGACTTGAAGAAAGCGTAAAAAGGTTTCTGAGAGTCAGCTTCATCAGGATGAAATCGCTCAATCTTATAATCTTTGATATTGAAAGGCTTTGCATCACGGGTAGGAGCAAGCATATTCTGGTTACGTCGCTCCACAGGAATATTCAATAGCCGCTGACAGACTTTGTGAACAAGAGCAGACTCTTTCATTCCTTGATTGTATTCAGGAAAGAGATTTGGATGTTCCCAAATGAAGGATGTGACAGAATACAGTTTTATCGTTGGAGGTTGGAAACAACAGTTCTTATTGGGCATGACAATAAATTTGTCACCCCTGATTCTGCGTCCATCATTATCCAGACGCACATAGGCAGGATAGCGCAAGCCGTCCCGCTTGTGAAGCGTATAACCTGCATCCGTCAATACGTCTCTGATATTAAGACGGTTTCGATAGTCTTCAAATTTCTGCTCTTCGTTCATTGTGTAGATGGTTATTTAATATTATCTGCCATGTCCTAAGCCGACTCCATGCTCAGCTGCATTGAGTCCGGCATCAAATGCTCTTGAAGCAAGATCCTGTGGTGAATCAACACCTCCTTTGAAATAGACGTGCGGGCCAGGTGCATGATGGTGCTCAACGAACACAGCCGGAGCATAACGGTCTCTTCCGAGTTCTCGCATGACAGTAAAGCCTGCAAGTAAGGCACCTCCAATCATGGCACCTATATTTTTCCCATGACCTGGTGCATTCTTCATGTCCACTTCGTCAAAGATTTTAGAGAAGAGTTTCATGCGATGATAGTCATCTACGGCCATGAACTTGTCATATTGCTTTTGGGTTATCTCGTGACTGATGCTTTCACCATTGATGACAGCGGTCATACGGAACATAGCATTGCCTTTTTCGTCTTGCTGGATTTCTCCTTGCTCGTTTCGTACAGGCTCAACTCTGATGTCGTCCACCTGTACCTCACGTCCGTTTCTTCCTTCCCGAAACCAACCTTTATCTTGGTTTATGTCATAAAGGCTGTTGCCATCCACATGGGCTACGCTTCGGCCTTCCTGCTCCGCAATGACATATTCATTTCCCTGAGTAAGAGGAAACGCATGTTCTGCCACTACTTCTTGTCTGGCATTCAGTTCTGCTTCCACTTCAGGAGTAAGATTCAGGGCTATCTGCTCTCTTGAATTGAGCATGTCTATCGTCAATCTATCTGAAAAATCATTTTTGATGACGTTGTTGATGATGTCCAGACGGTTCTGTACAGGCACATTCTTGGTAGAATTGTCTGTAAGCCGGGTAACTTCTTCATCCGTCAGGTCGTAAACAAGATCATGCTGGGTAGTAGCCGACTGAATGGTCAGGGTCTTGCTGTTGGCATCAATAATGACTCCATGAGAAGACAGACATTTCTGCCACTTTTCGTTGCTGAAGTATACGTCTGAGGTGATAAGTTCCTTGTATGTTTTTGCTGGTTCCTGTGGACGGGTAGGTATTTCAACAGGTGGAATCACTGCTTCCAATCCTGCGAGCACATCCTCTGAAGGTTGTTGTACCATGTTTTGCTGTCCTCCTTTATAATAGAAACCATAGCCTCCATTGAGTAATTCACCTGGTTTGATTCTGCAATCAGGACGTTCCGGAACCATAGGGGCTCCCTGCAGGAACATGGCACCACCGACACGGCGCATGTGGAAGCCTTCCTGATTGCGCAGTGTCCATCCTAAGAATCGTCCATGAAACGGGTCCATCATCATAAAGGCACGTTGTCTGTCCCACGGCAGTCTGCCGTATTCGCCAACACCAATCCGGTAGCCGTGAAGTCCCATCGCCACACGACCGTTGGCATTACGGGCATGGACAAAGTCTCTTGGCATATAGAAGTCTTTCTTCACTAAATCAGCAAAGGTGTTATAGGCTTTTTTGTTAGCCGAGTTTGTACCCCAATCTGCCAAGTCTCTTATCTGTCTGGCACTGATATGATAGGTTAGGAGAGGTGAGTCATGCCCTTGAACCGCCAGAAGATAGTTTTCACCTTGTCGGATGATATGTGCTTGCATACCATTGCGACGGAGGATATCCTGTAGTTCAGGTGATAAATCTCTACCTACTGGTAGTGCATTGGATCTGATTGACATATTGTGATTGATTTTAAATGTTTATTATTCGCCTGTTTCAATCAATTCGCCTTTCCATTCGATAAAATCTTCGGCAGATTCTTCATTGACTACAAGGTTCCTTTCATTACAGAATTCGGTGTACTCTTCCTGCCATTCAGGTGAGTGGTGATTGATGTAATCGAGCCAACCGTATTCTCCACTCTGTACTTTCTGCACAAGCTCGTCTTCTGGATAGTATTTGATATTTGCCATATTGAATTTGTTATTGATGGTTGTTATTTTGGTTTATCGCTGCATCATACGCATACCTTGTTTCTTCTGCTCATTCCAGATTTCTTCAGAGTAGTCCTCCTCATGGATATAGTCAAGATTACCATTTTCGTCCATGGTCCAACAACCGAAAATGCCGAAGTTGTATTTGTCCCATTCCCGTTTGGCTTCTCTGCGCCAGACCTGTTCATTACCTGCAGCGAGACGGATACCCGTATTTGAATTCAAATCGATACCGATGGAAATCTCTTCATCGTCTTCAATGATTGAGAGAATTTCTCCGTTCTGTAGTTTCTGCATCTCAGTACTCGTAAGATGATAGCGGTCGGTAAGGTATTGAATGTTCCTGCCTATGACTGGTGTCGGCACGCTCAGTACCTGTTTGCTATCCTGGTCAAGTTGGAAGAAACATTTGGTGCCGAGTTCGTGGCCTGTTTCGTTACTTTCCAAATGTCCGATGATGGGTTTGCCAGCAAGAAGACTTTGCTTCTGCTGCTCATTGAAGACTTTGAAATCATACTCGTCAAGCTTCGGAAAGAAGAGAACATCTACATTGCCTTCTGGCGTTCTCACAAGGCAGAATCGAGTTCGTGCCTTTACTTCTTCACCATCATCTGCAATGATGTGTACAGGTAAGACTGGAGAATGCCGGCCATTGAGAATATTCTGCAAAACATCAGTCGGCAGATCCTCAATCATCTCCTGTGTGAGTCCAAAACGTTCGAGAGTGCCGTAGGGTATTTCTTTCTCATCAAAGTTGTAAATCATTTGTTGCCTTTTTTAATGCGTTATTATTTTTGCTATAACAGTATTTCATTTTCTTATGAAGTACTTTATTAATAGTTAATTCAGAAACAAAAATAAAAGGTGTGATTAGAGAATCAGAAGAATGGGTATATCATACCTTAAGTTTTATATATCATTATGAAAGAAGTATGATTTATCGATTAAAATCATACTATTAGCATAAATAAAGTTAGAAAAATTACTTGCAGTATATGAGTTTCAACTCATGGTAATGGAGATATGTAATTTTGCCTCATGAATATTAGAAATATACTCATGATGGTGCTTCTGTCGTTGATGTCAGGTACCACAATAAAAGCTCAGTTTAATACGGTTGGACGTTTGTATAATCACCCAGCAAACAAAACAAAAAATCCGCAAGAGATAAATCCTTCTCTTGTGGACAGTTTGATATTGAATGATTCTTTGAAGAATGATTCTATAAAAGAACTGAAAGCACGTTTTATGAGCGTTAGTTATCCGTTGTCGAACATAAAAATCAATTCATCATACGGCTACCGGAAAGACCCTTTCTCTGGCAGACGTAAATTTCACAATGGCTTGGATCTTCATGCAAGGAGTTCAGGAGTTTTTGCAATGTTGGCCGGTGAAGTGGTGAAGGTCGGACAGGATAGGGTCTCAGGTAAATATGTAACACTCAAGCACGGCAGTTTTATAGTAAGCTACTGCCACCTTTCACGCACTTTTGCTTATCAAGGCCAGACAGTCAAGGCAGGGGATACTGTTGGGATTACAGGAAGTACTGGTCGCAGTACAGGAGAACATCTTCATATAACACTTAAAAAAAATGGTGAATATATAGACCCACAATTCTTATTGGATTATATAACGTCTATTCGATGGTCTTGTGTTCTTATGTTAGCAACAGAATCGTAAATCATGTCAGTTTCGTCCATCTTTGTCCATGTTTTTAATTTCTTCGTCATCTCCAATAAAACAATATACTTTTGTGGTCGCAATATTGCAGCAAAACATAATATAATACAATCATGAACATGAGAAATTTAAGAATGCTATTTCTACTCGCAGGTGTATTACCGTTCACTTCTTGCGGCACATTTAAGAGTTATGTGGCCAGTTACTCAATTGGACTATCTGAAGTTGAAAGTCCGGCAGATTCAAAGCAGCAATTCGGTGAAACAAAAGTAGTAAGTTTCAATGAAGAGGGCGTCAATAAATATCGTTACGAAGACGATTATATTGATATAATTTGGTACGTTGGTTTGAAAAAATTTAATTTCACGTTAAAGAACAAATCCGGACATACTTTAAAAATTAATTGGGATGATGTC
>NZ_JAMBLP010000022.1:0-57073 GCF_023336985.1 Marseilla massiliensis
GAACACTATAAAGTTACAATAATTTTCGCTAATCACCAAATTTACAAATAGTTATAATTCATCGAACTCACGTTAATTAGCTGAGCATCATATAATGTATCTTTTCCATAAAATACATATCTCTTCTCATCAGTAACAAAATCTCTGATACCAATTGGTATAGAATCTTTTACCGATTCAATATATTCCATATAATTATTAAAATTCCAAATGCCATTATTTTTTCTAATTCTAAACATATTATTTATGATAAGTTTTCAGTTTCTTTTTTACATTTTCTGGCAGTTTGGGCATGTTATTCGTATCATGTCCATGCTTGTTCTTCCACACACCGTTGGAATCCATTATTCCAATTTCTGTTATTTTTCCATTTCTACATTCCTTATAAATATGTATTTCAAAATCGGCTTCTCCTCCTTTTCCATTGAACGAATCTTTTCTTGCTCTATATCCATCTCCTAATATTATTGGTGTAATTCGTTTGTTGTTATCCTTCTTTAATCCAAAAACATCCAGCCAATAATTTGTATTCTTAACATATCCATACAGCGTTGGATTGTTCCCAGCTAATCCTATCGGATCCTGTGAGATATAACACCCCATAGCAGGGGAATAGTATCTGAATCGGTTGTATGCCAACTCAGTCTCATAGTCATAGTACTGCCCTTGGAAGAGGAAAGGCACCGTCACGTTCTTATAGTGGGAATTCCTTCTATGGCATTCCTCCTTGATAATCTTCCCGTTCATATCAAGCCGTCTGTAACATACTTCCTCACCGTTCTCATCGTACATCTCCGTAGGGGTACCCAAATGGTCGGTCATGATGGAATAGGTATGACCGTCCTGCAACAAAGCCAACGGTACAAAGCTGTTTTCTTCAAAAATCCATGTCTTGAAGTCTTCCTCATAGGGTTTCCAGCCCTTGTCCTCATAACGTTGTCCGCTCGTCCATTCGTGCAGCGGTACGTTCCCGTTCCACAACCAGTTGGTCTGTTCAGATGCCGATTTGCTCAGTCGCCTGCCAAGGGCATCATAAGTGAACTCCACCCAATGCCCGTGTCTGTCGGGACGCTGCACGCCCGCAAGACTTCCGTTTTGGTTCTTAAGAATGCGATTTCTTGCCATGGCAAAGCCTGAACAAGTTCCGCTTTGCTCATTTGGCTTAACGAAATCGTTCCATGCGTATTTCCAATGCTCACGCTTGGCATCCCACCATTTGCCGCTTCCCTTGTAGCGTTCCACGAGATTGCCGTCCTTGTCGTAGCCGTAACGCCATTCTCCGTCCGTTTCCATCCGGCTGCCTTCAAGATACTTGCGGAGCTTGCGGTCGGGGTCGTCAAAGAGATTGCCTATCTTGTCCACCGTGCGGTATTCCACACGTCCGTCTGCATAGGTGGCTTTCTGCAAATGCCCCCAAGAGGTGTATTCATAAGCGGTGGTTCCCTCACGGCTGTCCTCCGTCCTGAGCAGCCTGTCGGCCACTCCCCAGTGGTATTTTCTCTGACGGCGTGTCTGTGCCGACACGCGCGTCCGGCTGTCCACCAGCCTGCCCACATTGTCATAGGCAAAACTGCGTGCCACACCGCCCGGCATCATCCGCTCTATCTCAAGACCAAGATTGTCATAATGGTGTCGGGAGTTGAAACTGAGGTCGCCTTCTGTTTGGTGTGCCGAGAAGTCCACCAGCTCACCGAACTCGTTGCGGTTATATACAAGGTCGGCTCCCATCGAGCTTTTCAGTGTGGAGATGAGACCGTGTTTGTCGAACGTCCGCTTGATGACGTGCTCGTTGGAGCGTTCCTCGGTCGGAAGCCCCATATTGTCATACTTGAAGCTGACCGTGGCATGCTCGTTCACGGCTTCCTGCAACCATCCCGAAGCATAATAACTGTAAGTGTGAACCTCTTCCTCGTCCCATCCGTGAGAAACTCTTGTTACCCGTCCGGCTTTGTCATAACGGTATTCCTTGAACTTACCGCTCGGAAGGGTTTCCTTGACGACACGTCCCGCACGGTCGAGCACATAGGAGCGCACCGCCTTGTCAAAACCGATTTCTTCGACGACACGACCTGCGGGGGCAAGCGTGTAACGGTAGCGTTCTCCGCCCTCATTGAGCACAGAACGCAACTGTTCCTCGTTGTCATACTCGAAGAAGAGCACACCTCTTTCATCCTTGCGGCGCATCAGCTTCCACATCCCCTCATAGGCATATTCCACCTTTTGGTGGTTGTCCTTATAGCAAAGAAGGTTGTCGATGCCGTCATAGGTCAACTCGATATGATTGCCGTCAAAGTCCGACACTTCCACGATACGCCCCAAAAGGTCATACTTCCGTTCCTGTACGGCGCCTTTGGCATTGATGACCTTGGTACAGCGTCCCAAACGGTCATACTCGTAGCGTGTGATGTTGCCGCGAGAGTCGCCTGCCTCAGTGATGTTAAGCCACTTATCATAGCGGATAAGGGTTTCCACACCGAACTCGTCAACGATTTTGTCCAATAGACCGTCCTTATACGAGAACTCGATGAAAGCGCCCTTGGGATTTGTGCGTTTGGTCAGGTTGCCTGCTTCGTCATATTCCATCTTCCATCGACCACCATCGGTGCTGACTACCTCAAAAGGACGGTTCCGGAGCAAGCCTTTCTTGAAGTAGCTTGCCTGTATGCCGCCCCCTTCAGGGTCTGCACTGGAAATGAGGTTCCCTAAGTCATCATAGTTGAACAAATAGCTTCCGCCCTCTGCATCCTGCTCTTGGACAATCTGACGGTTACGGTTATGGTAGGTATAGACCTCATTACCGTTGGGATCTTCCTTCCGGTAAACAAGTCCGTCCTTATGGTAATAGACGGTCTTGCGGTCGAAACTGTTGAGCACCTCCGTCTTTCCCTTGAAGAAAGTCAGCTTGTGGTTGTAAATGCCTTGTGTACCCCAAGTGTGGATACACCGTGCCCCCGTCTGTGTGCCGTCATATTCGAAGAACCATTCCAGTCCGTTGCGCCACACCTCACGGGTCATGAGCCTGCCCTTGTAGTCGAAGAGCATCTTATCACCCTCGGCACCGCATTGCTCCACCATATTGCCGTCCTCGTCATAACGGTAGGAGGTCAGAAGCACTTCCTCATCCTTACGCATGTCGGGATGGGGAGCATAGATGGCAAGGATACGACCGCTTTTTTCATCGGTTTCTACCCGGAGTACTCTTTGTGCGCTGTCGGTAATGGAGGTAAGATGTCCTTTCCTGTTATAGGAAAAGCGGATACGGAAGCCGTTGTTATCGCTTACACGTTCCAGCAGCCTTACCTCATCATATTCTTGGGTGGTGAAATGGTAGAACAGGTCTTCCTCTATATCCCAAATGGAATAGTTGCCGTCCTCATCGACCCTTGCCTCGATGCGTTCACGCTCGATGACCGAAGGGCTGTCCTTGGACGGCAGGGGGAATGCCACGGGACGACCGTCATTCATACGGAATGTGAGTATGTCTGCATCCACCACAATACCCATGTCATAGGAGTGGTGCCAGCCGTAACCGAGCGGTCCGGAATAATCACTCTGGCTGTACCACGTGCGCTCCCAAGAAATGGGAAGCGGACCGGACAGATAGAAGTCTTCCTCATCGGTGAAGAAGTTTCCCGTGGCAACATCCACGGGGTGTCCCGTAACGGTACAGATGGTCTTATGCAGCGCGTCTTTCAGGGCATTGCTCTTAATCTTGTCGTTGACCATCCCATGCAGTTTATCCGCTATCCGTTTCATCTTCTTCTTGTAATACCCGGCAAAACGCCCCATGATGAAACGCTTGGTAGCTTCCATCGGGTTGATGGGGATGGGAATGGGATTGGTCAGAATAGGCTTGAACCACGGTATGGGCACAATCATGCCCGTGGGAAGGAACAGTGCAAAATAATCGGCTTCCTTTTTGACCGCATGCGGGGTAACAAGACCGATGTCCCAGCAGTCCATGTGCAGGTGGGCGCCTCCGCCGGAGAGCGGGTCGCCGTCGGCAAGTACATTCAGACTGCCCATATAGGCGTGCCCACGGTTCATGGGCGGAGGGACGAAGTTGCCGATATGGGGAATGCTTCGTGTAGTGGTACCCGCAACGGCTCTCGGGATGAAATTTCCTATCTTGACAGTGGCACCGAGCATACCGACAGCCATTGTTGCCAAGGTATGGATAATCTCACACGCCTTTGCCGCATCTGCCTCACCCGGAGCACCTTCACCCTCTTCGGGCATAGGGGGTGGTGGAGGTATCACAGAAGCAATGGCGATGGCAAGGAAGTCCTTGGGGTATATGAGAATGCCGATATAAGGTGCGGGAACCGGACTGCCCGGAGGCACCATAATATGGGCATCGACACCCATCACGGGGTCAAGCTGCTTGCTGATGGGAAGGCAAGCCATACCTTTGAGTCTCAATGCACCCAAAGCGGGGATGGCAAGCGATGAGAATACGGCATCACCAAGACCCGAAAGGGTCATGGCAGCCTTCATACCCGTATCCACCGCATTGATGCTCGGAGATACACCGGAGTTGGCATTTTCACTATATGTCTGACCTATCGAACTCAATGGCTCGACTACGGTCGCTGACAACTGAGACTGAACCGAAGTGAAGTAATTGCGTTGTTCTGATTCGATACGGTGAGACATATAATATAGTGATTTACAATATTGAATTTAGTTCATCAATAGACTTCAAGAACTCAGATTCAAGAAATGCCAGAGGATACTTTTCGCTCCCCCCATAAGCATACACAATAGCCAATTCATTGAGATATAAGAGTAAACAATCTCTAATATCTGTCTTTTTGCCCAATTCTTTAGCTTTATCTAATCCGCTCTTACGATTAACTAAGAAATCCCCATCACATCTACGTTTCAATGCCTCTGTTGTTTTTTGATCAAGAATTTTCTTTAATGCAGCATCAGCGAAGTGCTGATGAGTAGCATTTTTCTTTGAATCAAAATATATCAATGCTAACATAGGTTCAATGAATACCCATGTGTTCCAATTTTTATATTCCAGCCTTAACAATACTGGAAACAAATTATAGAACTCTTGCTTGTACCCTTTACTATATAAGCAATACACTACATTTTTAAGATTTATCAAGTCAGCAGAAGAATTGACACTCATTTTCTTGAGTACTTTCTTAATTTGATTATTGATAAATTTACTATCAATACTATCAACGTTTTTGATAATGTCTTGAATTTGATTTTCCATTATGAAACAATTTTAATCTTTATTCTTATATTCTCATCACAATTCTGTAAGGCAGCTCTAATAGAAGAGCCTGCACCTCTGTTATCTTGAGGGGAGATATGCTTAACATCAGCACCTTCCCCTCCTTCTTCAAACATGGCCATTGGCCACTCATCTCTGTCTTTTCCTTTTTTAACTTCCACACCTCGCAATGAATCCTTCCTTCTACTTCCAGCGTTGGCTCTATCTATAGTCACGATTTCAGCCTTTCCATCCTTGATAGCCTGTGCTATATGTTCGGTTGTTTCAGGATAAACAGAATGAGATATTTCTAAAACATAATCATGGTCATCACCTTCCGCTTCCTTTAAATAACACCCTTTAAGTCCCAATAAATCAATATAAGTATTAGGATCTTTCACATAACCATACAATCGTTTTCCCCCCGCCAATCTGATTGGGTCTTGTGAGATATAACACCCCATATTTGGGGAATAGTATCTGAAACGGTTGTATGCCAACTCAGTCTCATAGTCATAGTACTGCCCTTGGAAGAGGAATGGCACCGTCACGTTCTTATAGTAGGAAGTCCTTCTATGGCATTCCTCCTTGATAATCTTCCCGTTCATATCAAGCCGTCTTTACCAGACTTCCTCACCGTTCTCATCGTACATCTCAGTAGGGGTACCCAAATGGTCGGTCATGATGGAATAGGTATGACCGTCCTGCAACAAAGCCAACGGAACAAAGCTGCTTTCTTCAAAAATCCATGTCTTGAAGTCTTCCTCATAGGGTTTCCAGCCCTTGTCCTCATAACGTTGTCCGTTCGTCCACTCGTGCAGCGGTACGTTTCCGTTACACAGCCAGTTGGTCCGTTCAGATGCCGATTTGCTCAGTCGTCTGCCAAGGGCATCATAAGTGAACTCCACCCAATGCCCGTGCCTGTCGGGACGCTGCACGCCCGCAAGACTTCCGTTTTGGTTCTTAAGAATGCGATTTCTTGCCATGGCAAAGTCTGAACAAGTTCCGCTTTGCTCATTTGGCTTAACGAAATCGTTCCATGCGTACTTCCAGTGCTCACGCTTGACATCCCACCATTTGCCGCTTCCCTTGTAGCGTTCCACAAGGTTGCCGTCCTTGTTGTAGCCGTAACGCCATTCTCCGTCCGTTTCCATTCGGCTGCCTTCAATCTTTTCCTTGGAGGCGCAAGCATTGGCGGAAAGCAAACAAAGGAAAAATGCCATGTGCAGCATCCACAGCAAGTGCCAACCCAGCCGTGGGTGGGTCAAGGTGTCGGTGCGCTGCGTAATAACGGCTCTGCCCATGGATTGTTTAGGCTAATGTTGTGATTGCAAATATAAGTTTATTCAGGCAATTTGCTATTGAAAATCTGTATAATTGTAATTTCTGAATTACATTTGGCGTTAAAACGACTACTATAGTTTTAAGATTGAAGAGCCCGGCATGTTTGTATTCTACTTACGTTGCCTTATATATTGCCCCGTTTGCTTCTTCTCATAGCCGTCTATGCTATTCCGCAATCACGTGCTTCTGCCTTGGTAGTCCAACTCATGCCCGATGTTGATAAGACCAAGCCAGCTTCAGGGGGCATTCGCCAAGCAGGGTAGTGGACAATGTATTTTCACAGGTAAATCTTGCCATCATGGCGTCGAAGGTTGTGGATGGATGATTCACGGGTGTCGTGGCGGCATGGAATAAGGCCGTGACACCACCTGCACCACGCTCATTGCCTATATGGTGGTAGGGGGGGGCGGCCCTGCGGCTTCCTGTCAGATGCTTATGGTTCGGTCGATGCCTATGTCTTGAATGAACTGTTTGTCGTGGCTAACAATGAGCAGCGTTCCGATATAGGTTCTCAGTGTGGCAGCCAGCACATCCATGCTTGATATGTCGATGTTGTTGGTAGGCTCGTCTGCGATTATCATGTTGGGGGCATCCTCGCATACAAGCAGGCAGCATAATGCCAGTTTCATTCTTTCGCCGCCGCTTAGAAAGGCGCATTTCTTGTTCCACGACGCCGCCGTCAGCGAGAAACGGTTCAATAGCATTTTCAGTTCGTGCTCAGGTCTCTTTCCGTTGTAAGCCTCAAGCTGTGTGTAAACAGTCTGTTTGTCATCAATCAAAGAATACTCCTGGTCGAGGCATACAATGTTTAGCGTTTGGCTTCGGCGCACATTGCCGCTTGTGGGATTCAAGGCGCCGGTCAACAGTTTTATCAAGGTGCTTTTGCCGCATCCGTTGTCACCCCGGAGCCATACGCGCTCGCCGCTGTATAAGGATATGCTCAATGGCGAGCGTTGCCACAATGGTTCCCGGCCGGGATATCCGAATGTTACGTCTGTTGTTTCCACCAACAGTTTGTTGGCTGGCATGGTAGGGTTGCCAATGTCCAGTTTCATTTCCGGCAGTTTGTGCAGTTCGGTTTGTGCCGCGTTAAGGTCCTGCTTCATGGCCGCCAGCTTTTCCTGTTGCATCTTGTTGAGCCTTGACGCCGAGGCCTCCGATTTGTCGCGCATGTTGCCCATGGCTATTCGGGCCACGCATTTCTTCGCGCTTAGCTTCTCACCCCTTGATGCGTGCTTTTGTTGGCGCTCCATGGCCCGTTGTGCCGACATCTCGGCTTTCTTCAGTTCCTTCTGCCGGTTTTGCAGGCGTGCGGCCTTGGCGGAGTTTTCTGCGTCAACCGTTTCCTTGTATATGTTGTAGCTCATGGGATAGTATTTCATCCCAGAGGCAGACATCTCATATATTGCGGGCATCATGTCGAGCAGCGTCCTGTCGTGGCTTACCACGACCACCGTCCGGTTGGTCTGGCTCACAAACTCGTAGAGCAGGCTCCTGCCTGTTGTGTCGAGGTGGTTGGTGGGTTCGTCCATCAATGCGACCGACGGTTGAAAGACATTCAGCCCGGCCAGGAACGCTTTGGTCTTTTCGCCTCCGCAGAGTTTTCCCATCGGAGTGCAGGGCGACATGCCGTTGAGGTGCTATCGGGCGAACGCTTCCGCCAGCCGGTCTTCTATGTCCCACTCGTCGTTGAGCAGAGTGAAGTCGTGCTCCGTGCCCTGTCCGCCGAGTATTGCCTCCATGGCAGCCAGCTTTTCTGCCACGCCTAAGGCTTCGGCCACGGTCATGCTGTCGTACTGGCCGAAATGTTGCGGTATGAGGTAGGGTGTGCTGTCGCATGCCACCATGCCGGCGGCACAGGCCGTCTTGCCGGCCATTATTGACAATAGCGTTGACTTGCCTATGCCGTTGTTTCCGATGATTGCGCATTTTTCGCCCTGTTGAACAGTGAAACTTATGTTTTGGAACAGGGGCTCTTTGTCGGGATGGACATATGCCACCCCTTGAACTTGCAAGATCATGGTTGTTTGTTGGGATTAAGATGTGTAAGTGTTGTTTGCGTGTAAAACGGTCTATACACCGGACTTGAACAGGCCCGTGGGTGGTTTTGTGGTGTATAGTGAGTTGTTTTTACATCGTGGAAAATAATTTCCTGCAAAGTTAATGCATTTGTTCGGCATTGCCAAGCACCGGTTGCTTGGCTTGCCGGTTTTTAACCTGTTTTTGCGAACTAACGGCTAACTGACGCCGGCAACGTCGCCCTGCGGCAGTGTGGTATGGCGCCTGCCGCTTTCCGTTGTCTCGGCCGGGATTGCAGGAAAAATCAAGCCACAACCCGGTGCCCGTTGGTGAGAGGCCCTCGGGTTGTGGCGGTGAAAATTGTTGCGCTCTTTGCAACAGACATCTGATGTGCTTTGTCGTCAGTTGGCGGTATTGTTTGATGTGCTTCGCTTGTCGTTGTGGTTGGCCACCAAGGTTTATTTGTTGACGTCGAACCTCAGTCCGACGTTGAGGCTGAATGCGAGCGGGTTGTCAGAATAGAACGAAGTGACGTTGCTGCCGTTGTCGAAATGGTAGCTTATGCCCGGTTCGGCGTATATGGCCAACCGTGGCGCAAACCGCCACTCGGCGCCGATGGCGGCATTTGCCGACAGCTGCAGCGGCTTTATGGTCATCTTGTCGCGTGTGGTCGACTGCTCTGCGCCGTCTACTATGGTGCTGGTCTCGTCGCGCCCGCTCACCATCTTCTCGACCATTCCGCCTGCTGTGGCATATACGCCGAAGTGCTTGTTGGCCCAAAAGGTGTAGCTGGCAGCTATCGGCACCCCCACGTAGTGCAGTCGCCGGGTGGTCTGGGCTGCGTAGTTGTCGCCTATGGCGGTGAGCTCGGAGCGCTGGTAGCTGTATGACAGTCCGGCGCTTACGCTCCACCGGTCGTTTATGCGGTAGTTGAGGCTTGCCGAAGCTGTTATGGGCTGGTTGTGGCTCACGCTCGTTGTCGTGGGGTTGTCTTGCGCCAGGGTGGGCAGGCTGTTGTCGCCCCTAAACTGTGCCGCGTGCCATCCTATCGGGTCGGCCTTGGCCAGCAGTGCCGGCAGTGCCGTGGTGGCGCCCGTGGTCGTTGTCGACGAACCCATGGCCAGTGCGGCCCTCAGGCGTTGCCTTCGTGGCGTTAGTCCATGCTCTTGCGTGAGGCCGTATGGCTGTAGCTGCCTGGCGGCGTGCTGCTGCCGCTTGTCGTGCTGTTGCGTCTCTTGTTGCGGTGTTGCCACCTGTGCCGTGCCGTCGGTGGGGATGGGGGCCGCCGCGTTAGTTTCGGCGGGCTCGGCCTGGGCTCGGCCCTCTTGGGCCGGTGCCGGTCTGCGCCCGGTGCCCGCCATGGCCATCAGGGGCTTAGGCTCGGCCTGGTCGGCCGTGGTGTTCAGCCCCGTCGTGGGTTGGGCCTTGTCGGGCCTGGCGGTGGTCGCCGTTTTCACCATGTCAGCCCCCCGGCCCGCGGTTGGCGGGGTGGTGTCGCCCTGCCTTGTGAGCAGCGTCATGGCCGGTGGCAGCGCAATGGCGGCGATGGCTGCGGCGGCAACGAGCCTTCTGCCCCAGGCCAGTGTCGTCTTCATCCGTGCCGTATGCGCGGCGTGCACCATCTGGCTGCGCAACAGTGCCGGGTCGATGGTGGGCGGCTCTTCGGTGTAATTGGCGAGCTTGTCGCGTATGTCGTCTGTCCAGTCGTGGTTCATGGGCTGAGCTTCATTGTTGTCGTTGTTGTCGATATTCGTGTATCATGTGGGCAAGCATGTTCCTTGCCCTGTGGTATTGAGATGCCGATGATGCTTCCTTGATGCCGAGCATGTTGGCTATTTCGCGGTGCGACTTGCCCTCGATGGCGTAGAGGTTGAACACCGTGCGGTAGCCGTCGGGCAGTTTGCGTATCAAGCTGTGTATTTCTTCAGGTGTTATTTCCGTCACGTCGGGCGTCGGTTCGTCGGGTGTGTCCGGCATGTTGTCAAGCGAAGCGAAGTCGGTCTTTCGCCTTGCCCTCAGGAAGTTGACGGCCTCGTTGGCCACTATTCGTGTTGCCCATGACCTGAGCGAGCCCGGCCCCCTGTAGCTGAATTCCCCGGCGTGTTGCATTATCTTTACCATGGCGTCGTGGAACACGTCCTTGGTGTCGTCGGGTGAGGCCACATAGCGTGAGCACACCCCGGCGAGGTACGGGGCGTGCATGGTGTAGAAGCGTGCCACGGCTGTGGTGTCGCCACGGCGCAGACCGTTGGCCAGGTTCTGTTCGCTGTCTTCCTTTGTGTTCTCGTAGGGTGTGCTCACTTTTTCTTTAGGGCGGTGTCAGTCTTTCCGCGGCTTATACTTGAACGTGTGCGTCTTTGTGCCGCTGTATGAGTTCCACTGTAGCGTGATGTTTATTGTCGTGTCAGGTTCGTTGAACGTGCTGTCGAGCCTGAACGCCACGAGTCCGTCGGCCACGGGGCCTGCGGCCGACTCGGGGGCCGCGTCGTGGTAGAACTGCAGCAGGTATGGGGTGTTGACGTCGGTGCGGTGCACCAGGTTCACCCTGTGCGGCCTGCCCGAGGCCCACCGTGTGCGGAAGCGCAGCGTGAGGTAGCCGTCTTCGGCCACGGTCTCGAAGCTGTTTACTATCTCCACGGGGTCGTTGCCGTAGGCCGAGTCGTTTTTCTCGGCAAGGTTGGCAACGGTGGGCTTGGTCAGTATGCTGTCAATCCAGTTTATGGTCACCGTTTGCCCCTGGTGGGCCGTAGGGTTTTCCGTCGGTGTGCAGTTTACCAGCGCCCTCACCTCCTTGTTGCCGAAGGGCGACACCTTCATGTTGGTCGGTATGAGCGTTGTCGAGTCGTCCACCTGCAGGTAGAACGAAGAGTTGTCGGCGTTGGGCTTCACGGTCACAATGGCCGTGGGCCTGGCGTAGGGATAGATGTAGTAGTCATCGTCGTCGTTGTCGCACGACTGCAGTGTGGCGGCCGTAGCCAAGAGCCACACGCTTAACAGGGCTGTTGCAATTTTTTTCATGTCAGTGTCGTTTTTGTCATTGTCATCTGCCTATATAACTCTGTTTGCGTGCGATGCTTGCTTCGTCTTGGATTAAATAAAGTTAACGTGGTTTTTGGCCGTGATGTTGCGGGTGGCATCACAGCCGTCCCTCTTCGCGGTATGAGTAGTAGCGTCCGTCGGTTATTATCACGTGGTCGGCAAAGAATATGCGCATGGTGCCGCAGGCGTCGTTGAGCTTTTGCGTTATCCTGTCGTCGTCTTTGCTCGGCCTCGGGCTCTGGCTCGGGTGGTTGTGGGCCAGCGCCACCACGGTGGCGTTGTTGAGCAGCGCCTCGCGCATGATGATGCGCACGTCGACGGCCGTCTCGCTTATGCCGCCGTGCGATATGCGCTCGCGCTTTATCAGCTTGAAGTTCTGGTTCATCAGCAGTATCCAGGCCTCTTCGGTGTCGAGGTCCTGCATGAGCGGGTGCAGGTGGTTGTAAATGGCAGTGGCCGACCCGAGGTCGGGGCGTTCCTCGGCTTTCTCCATCTGTCGCCGCTTGCCCAGTTCGCATGCCGCGAGTATCGTGATGGCCTTGGCCGGCCCCATGCCTTTATACCGTGTCAGATCGGCAATCGAGAGCTTGCCGAGCGTGTTGAGGTTGTTGCGGCAGTCGTTGAGCACTCTCTTGGTCAGCTCCACAGCGCTTTCTCCCGCCGAGCCCGAGCCTATGAGTATGGCCAGCAGCTCGGCGTTCGACAGTGCCGCCGGCCCCCTTAGTGCCAGCTTCTCGCGCGGCCTGTCGTCTTCGGCCCAGTCGGCTATGGTGAGCCTGGGCCGTGCCTCGTCCCTTGGGGTGTTGTCGTTGTTGTTTCCCATGCCCTTGCTTGCCCGGCCTGCGTGGCTATTTGTAGAAATTGCGCTCGAAAGCCTGGAACTCGTCTTTGCCCAATATGCACCGCTTCCACCATGCCTCGATGAATCCGAAGCCGTAGCCCATGAGCTGCACGAAGGCGGCGCCCACCGACAGCAGCCCTATCTTCAGGCTCCTGTTGCGCACGGCCGAGTCGGCCGCTATGATGGCGCAGTAGGCCAGTATGGGCAGCCACGGCGCGGCGCAGAGCCAGTACCAGCGGTGCGGGTCGTCGTAGTGCATGAGCAGCCTGCCGGCGGCCGACGTCAGCAAGAGGGCCATTACGCCCACCGTGAACACCGTGGGCAGCAGGTGGACGAGCTTGAGCGAGCCCGGGTGCCTTTTCTGCAGGTTGATGCGGGCTATGCCGCTGTTGTATACCTGGCGGAAAAACTTGCGCATGTCGGTGCGCCGCTTGTGCCACACCCATGCCCCGGGGAACAGGCGGCAGCGGCATCCCGCCTCGACAATGCGCAGGCTGAAGTCGATGTCTTCGCCGAAGCGCATCTTCGAGAAGCCCCCGAGCCGCAGGTAGACATCGCGGCGCACGCCCATGTTGAACGACCTTGGGTAAAACTTGTCGAGCTTTTTCTTGCCGCCGCGTATGCCCCCGGTGGTGAAGAAGCTTGTCATCGAGTAGCTTATGGCCTTCTGCGTGTCGGTGAACGACGGGTGGGCGCGGTCGGGCCCGCCAAAGGCGTCGGCCGGCGCGGAGGCCAGTTCGTCGGCAATGGCTTGCAGGTAGCCCGGCGGCACCACGACGTCTGAGTCGAGCACTATGAGCCACTCGCCCTTGGCGCGCTCGGCGCCGTAGTTGCGGCTGGGCCCCGGCCCGGAGTTCTTCTTGGCAAAGTATCTGACGTCGAGCTTGCCGGCATACTGCTCGGCCACAGCCCGGCAGTCGCGCTCGGAGCCGTCTTCCACTATTATGACCTCAAAGTCTTTCACTGTCTGCGCGGTGAGGCTCTCGAGCAGCTCGGCCACTTCGTCGGGGCGGTTGTATACGGGTACGATGATGGAGTATTCGCAGTTAGTCATGTCTGTTGGTCGGCTTGGCGCCGGGCTTTAGGGTTGTGGTGGTGGGCGGGCCCGCGCTTTGGGCCCTGCCCTTATCCTGAAAATGCACAGCCCATAATCCGCATAATCGGCAGATTATGGATTGTGCATTGCCATGAGTGCCGCCGTGCCTGTGGTGGCGGGCGGTATATGTCGCGCCGTGGCGCAGCCTTATTCCTTCACGCGGCTGAGGTAGCTGCCGTCGCGGGTGTCAACCTGTATGAGGTCGCCCTCGTTGATGAACAGCGGCACGCGTATCTCGACGCCTGTCTCGAGCGTGGCGGGCTTGGTGGCGTTGGTGGCCGTGTCGCCCTTGATGCCGGGCTCGCTGTGGGACACGCGCAGGTTGGTCTTCACGGGCATCTCGGCGTAGAGTATGGTACCGTCGGTAGTGTCGGTGACAACCTCGACCACGTCGCCCTCTTTCATGTACTCGCTGCCTATTACAAGGTCGTTGGCGATGGGTATCTGTTCGAAGGTCTCCTGGTTCATGAATATGCGGCCGGTGGGATCCTCGTAGAGATACTGGTAGGGGCGGCGCTCTATGCGCACGTCCTCAAGCTTGAAGCCTACCTGGAAGGTGCGGTCGAGCACACGGCCGTCGGTGACGTTCTTCAGCTTGGTGCGCATCACGGTGTTGCCTTTGCCGGGCTTTACGTGCTGGAAGTCGATGCATACCCACACCTGGTTGTCCAGGCGTATGCAGGTGCCTTTCTTAATTTCCTGTGAGTTAATCATTGTTTTTATTGTTTTACTGTTTCGTTTAAACTTTCCTAAGCGGCTGCAAAGTTACTGAAAATCAAGTGAACAGCAAAGGAATTTTTGCGTTTTTTGATGCCACGCGCCACCTCGCGGGCACAAAAGAGCGGGCTTATGGCAAAAGTTTTGGCTAAAAAAGGCCCAAAGTTTTGTGGGTTCGAAAAAAATGACTACCTTTGCACCCCAAAGTGTACGAATAATAACAATAAATAAAAATAAGGACGATGAAAAGAACATTTCAGCCTCACAACAGAAGGAGAGTGAACAAGCACGGTTTCCGCGAGAGAATGTCAACAAAGAACGGCCGCCGCGTGCTGGCTTCACGCCGCGCCAAGGGCCGCAAGAAGCTGACCGTTTCTGACGAGCACCACGGAAAATAACAGTCCGTGGGCCGCAGCCGGGGCCGCTCCGGCTGGCTGCCGAAGTGGAGCATGGGCGTGTGCCTTTGCTCCACTTCGGCTTTTTTGTGCCGTGGCGCAAGGGGCGCCCGTGGTGGCTCGCCTGCCTGCCGGCGTCCGCCGCAGGCGTGGCCTTTATGGCTCGCCAGATAAATCCAGTGACTTTGTGGGAGTTAGGGAGTTAGGGAGTAAAGGAGTTAAGACAATAGTTTTTGGGGTTTATTTTGTAGACGGGAGGCAGGAGACAGGAGTACAGACAATAGTTTTGGAAACATGGAATCTCTGGGAGCATTGGTAAGGTGTTGCAGGAAGACAGTCGAATACTATTGTCTTAACTCCTTTACTCCCTAACTCCCTAACTCCTAAAAAGCCCCCTATGTTTGTCGGGTGTCCCCTTTGTGTCGCGTTTTTTTTGTTGGCGGCCAACCCCCTTGCCGCCAGGGGCTTGCCGGCGGCTGCCGTTTGGCCCGCCGGAACGGGCCGTTCGGGAGCGTGGCGGATGCCGTTTCGCAAGCCAATACGGGCCATTTGGCAACGGCGGGTGGCCGCAGTGCCCATTTGTCAATATTTGTTTCCAACATCGCATGCCCCAATCCGGCCAGCCGTAAGGCTGCGGCCACTACCCGTGGGGCTGCCCGCGGCGGCTATGCCGGCCACCGGGGCGCTCCCGCACAGCCCGGCCACGCCCTTTTGGCAGCCGCCGAGGCACAAAAACAGCCAATTGTTTTGCTGTCAGAGCCAAAAGCATTATCTTTGCATGATGCAAGCCGTGAGCGACGGAGGCGGCGGGGGCAACGGCCCCGGTGGCCCGCCGGCAAGGCTCATGCGGGTTGATGGCCGGCAGCACAGGCCGTGAGGTGCGGGCCAACGGCAAGTGAAGTCACGGCAATGACACAGATATCAAGCAATGAAGTCAAAAGAGTTTTTCGGCAAGTTCCTCGACAGGCGGCTCTGGGGCAACCTATTGGCCATGGCTGTGGTGGTGGCGGCGCTGTGCTTCGGAGTGAAGTACGGCCTCGATGTCTACACCCACCACGGCGAGGAGATACCTGTGCCCAACGTCAGGGGCATGGGCTTCAACGAGGCCCGGGCGCTGATAGAGAGCAACGGGCTGAGGGTGGCGGTGGCCGACACCGGCTACAACAAGCGCATGCCCGCCGACTGCGTGCTGCTGCAGACGCCCATAGGGGGCGCGCGCGTGAAGTCGGGCCGCATGGTTTACCTTACGGTCAACTCGGAGTCGACGCCCACGCTGACGATACCCGACATAGCCGACAACAGCAGTGTGCGCGAGGCCGAGGCCCGGCTTAAGGCCATGGGCTTCCGCCTGACGCCGCCCGAGGAGGTGACAGGCGAAAAGGACTGGGTGTACGGGATAAAGGCCCGCGGACGGCGGGTAGGCATGGGCGACCGCGTGCCCATCGACGTGCCGCTGACGCTTATGGTGGGAAGCGGCACATATGACGACAGCCTGATGGACATAAATTATGTAGACCCGGCCGAGGTGACAGTGACCTACGGCGGCGAAGACGACTTTGAGGTGGTGGGCGAACAGGCCGGAGAGACGCAGGCCCAGGGCGGCATCGCCCCCCAGGCTGAGGCAGGGAAGGAGGAAGCGCAATGACATTCGACGACGAGATAGACTACCTTGAGCCGGGACAGGAGCCCGATGGCGACGCCGGGGCGGAGCAGGGGCAGCTCTACGAGCACTTCCGCGTAGAGGTGGATCGCGGGCAGGCGCCGGTGAGGGTCGACAAGTTCCTCTTCGAGAAACTGCAGCACTCAAGCCGAAACCGCATACAGAAAGCCGCCGACGCGGGCTTCGTCCACGTTGGCGGGCGCCCGGTGAAGAGCAGCTACAAGGTCAGGCCGGGCGAGGTGGTGACGCTGATGCTCGACCGCCCGCACTACGACACCACCATAGAGCCTGAGGACATTCCGCTCGACGTGGTGTATGAAGACGACGACCTCATGGTGATAAACAAGCCGGCGGGCCTGGTGGTGCACCCCGGGTGCGGCAATTTCAGCGGCACGCTCGTCAATGCCGTGGCCTGGCATCTGCGCGGGCTCGACTCATACGACCCCAACGACCCGCAGGTGGGGCTCGTACACCGCATCGACAAAGACACCAGCGGACTGCTGGTGGTGGCCAAGACGCCCGAGGCAAAGACATCGCTCGGCGCACAGTTCTACAACAAGACCACCCACCGGAGCTACAACGCCCTCGTGTGGGGCAACTTCACCGCCGACACAGGCACCATAGAGGGCAACATCGGGCGCGACCCCAAGGACAGGCTGCGCATGGCCGTGTTCCCCCCGGGCTCCGAAGTGGGCAAGGCAGCCGTCACCCACTGGCGCGTGATGGAACGCTTCGGCTACGTCACTCTCGTGGAGTGCATCCTCGAGACAGGGCGCACGCACCAGATAAGGGCGCACATGAGGCATGAGGGCCACCCGCTATTCGGCGACGAACGGTATGGGGGCACCGAGATTCTGCGCGGCGAGCGCACGGGCAGCTACCGCCAGTTTGTGGCCAACGGCTTCAAGCTGTGCCCGCGCCAGGCGCTGCACGCGCGCACGCTGGGCTTCGTCCACCCCCGCACAGGGCGGCAGATGGACTTCACCTCGGAGCTGCCCGCCGACATGGAGCAGCTTGTTGACAGGTGGCGCAGGTATATGAACGCTAACAATGACATAACAACAATATAACGATGAAACAAATAAAGAGAAACATCGCCATCGTTTGCGGCGGCGATTCGTCGGAACACGATGTGTCCATGCGCTCCGCGCAAGGGCTTTACTCATTCTTCGACAAGGAACGATACAATGTATATATAGTAGACGTGAAGGGCCTCGACTGGCACGTCGACCTCGGCGACGGCACCACGGCCTCCATCGACCGCAATGACTTCTCGTTTGTGAAAGACGGTAAAGCCGTGCTCTTCGATTATGCATACATAACCATTCACGGCACGCCCGGAGAGAACGGAGTGCTCCAGGGCTACTTCGACCTGATTGGAATACCTTACTCCACGAGCGGCGTTCTTGTCGAGGCGATGACCTTCGACAAGTTCGTGCTCAACCAGTATCTGCGCGGCTACGGCGTGCTCGTGGCCGACAGCCTGCTCATACGCAGCGGCTACGAGGAGCTTGTGAGCGACGACGAGGTGGAGGCACGCATCGGCATGCCCTGTTTCGTGAAGCCGGCAGCCGACGGAAGCAGCTTCGGCATATCCAAGGTGAAGAACAAGGACCAGCTGGCACCGGCCATACGCAAGGCCATGCTCGAGAGCCCGGAGGTGATGGTCGAGGCCTGCATCAACGGCACGGAGATTTCGGTGGGATGCTACAAGACGCGTGAGCGGTCGGTGGTGCTGCCCGCTACCGAGGTGGTGACGAAGAACGAGTTCTTCGACTACGACGCCAAGTACAACGGACAGGTGCAGGAGATAACCCCGGCGCGCCTCAGCGAGGACACCACGCGCCGCGTGAGGGAGCTCACAAGCCACATCTACGACATACTGCACTGCAACGGCATCATCCGCATAGACTACATCATAGGCCGCGGGCCGGGCAAGGACGGCAAAGAGGTAGACAAGATATACATGCTTGAAATAAACACCACGCCGGGCATGACCGCCACGAGCTTCATACCGCAGCAGGTGCGTGCCGCCGGCATGACCATGACCGAAGTGCTCACGGAGATTGTCGAGAACCAGTTTAATTAAGCCAACAACGCGCCGGCTGCCCACCGGAGGCCGGCCCAAACACTTTATTCTGCCATGGATGATGAGTTGAGGCGCTATGACGCCATAAGGCCGTTTGAGCCCGAAGAGCTGCCTGAAGCGTACGACAGGCTGCTGGCCGACGGGCAGTTCAGGGCTGTGCTGGCCGCAGCCGTGCCGGGAGTGCCCTTCGAGGCGCTGGCCGGGGAAGTGAGGAAGTGCAAGTCGTGCCTCGACTTCCAGGTGAAGTTCTGCTATGGTTTCCTCAAGAGGCTTGTCAAGACTGCCAGCGACGGGTGCGACATGGACTGCTCGGCTGTCGACAGGGCCGGCCGCTACACCTTCGTGAGCAACCACCGCGACATCGTGCTCGACTCGGCGTTGCTCGACATGCTCTTGATTGACGCTGGCTTCGGAACCACTTGCGAGATTGCAATAGGCGACAACCTGCTGGCCGCTCCGTGGATAAAAGACCTCGTGAGGCTTAACAAGTCGTTCATCGTAGAGCGCAACGCCGGGCTCAGGGAGATGCTTGCCAGCAGCAAGCGCATGGCCGACTACATGCACTACGTGATTGCCCGCAAGCACGACAACATCTGGATTGCGCAGCGCGAGGGCCGGGCCAAGGACAGCGACGACCGCACACAGCCGTCTGTGCTCAAGATGATGGCCATGGGGGGCGACGGCTCTGCCATCGACAGGCTGCGGCAACTGCATATCGTGCCGCTGGCCATTTCGTATGAATACGACCCGTGCGACTATCTCAAGGCCATGGAGTTCCAGCTCAGGCGCGACGTGCCGGGGTGGAAGAAGACCAAGGCCGACGACGTGATGAGCATGCAGACGGGCATCATGGGCCGCAAGGGGCGCATACACTACCACTGCTCGACGTGCATCGACGCATTTCTCGATACGCTCGACCCGGCCATGCCTAAGGGCGAGCTGTTCGACACTGTGGCCAGGCACATAGACCGTGCCATTCACAGCAACTACATGCTGTATGCCGGCAACTATGTGGCTGCCGACACATTGTGGCCCGGCGAGGGCTACGGCGAGCATTTCACCGAGGCCGAGCGCCGTGTGTTTGAAGATTACGTGGGCGGGCAGCTGGCCAGGATTGAGCTTGAAGGCAAGGACGAGCCGTTCTTGCGCGAGTGCATTCTAAGGATGTATGCCAACCCCGTGCGCAACAACAGGGCGGCATTGGCAGCTACAGTTTGAACCATCAGCGGCGGCACCTCGCTCCAAAGGCAAGGTGCCGCCGCAATGTTTCCACATTATTATGATTAATAAGTCTATTCTATTTTTGCTGGCAACCGTGCTCGCTGCTTGCCAGGTGGACAGCTACGACAGTGGCGACGGCGAATACTCGCTGCTCACTGCCGACTTTGTCGAGGCGCACACGTCGCAAGCCTCTGCCATAGACTATGCCGTCACCGACGGCGGCGACTCGCTCGTAATGCAGCAGCCGCTGAGCGCCGACTGGGCCGACAAGGCCGACACGCTCTACAGGGCCATACTGTATTACGACCATGCCGACGGCACGGCGGTGCGGGCAAGGAGCATCGTGCAGGTGCCGGTGCTGCGGCCAAACCCTCCGTCGGCTTTTGGCACGGTGCGCACCGACCCCGTCGACCTTGAGAGCGTGTGGCTCAGCCCGTCGGGAAAGTATCTCAACATCGGGCTTTACGTAAAGGTAGGCGAGGGCGGGCCGGAGGGGGCAAGGCACACCGTGGGCCTTGTGTGCGACTCCGTCGGCGTGTCACAGGCCGGGGGCCGCACCGCTTACCTGCGCTTTTACCACGACCAGGGAGGCGTGCCGCAGTACTATTCGTCGAAGACTTACGTCAGCATAGGCTGCGCCTCGTTGCGTGCCGACTCGGTGGAGCTGGCCGTAGAGACCTATGATGGCACGTCGGTGCGCTGCTTCCGACTGTCAGAGCAGTGACTGCAGCTGCTCAAGCTCGGCCTCGGTAGTGGCCCAGCTCGTCACGAAGCGGCATACGGTGTGGTTTTCGCCGGCCTTTCCCCA
This sequence comes from Marseilla massiliensis, assembly GCF_023336985.1. Classification (NCBI taxonomy): domain Bacteria; kingdom Pseudomonadati; phylum Bacteroidota; class Bacteroidia; order Bacteroidales; family Prevotellaceae; genus Marseilla; species Marseilla massiliensis. The sequence goes on from NZ_JAMBLP010000022.1 coordinate 20,463, forward strand.
ATGGGTGAACAGCACGTTGCGCGACAGGCGCTCAACGTCGTCGTTGCCTATTATCACAAACTGCTGGTTGGTGGGCGAGTCGATCCAGAGGCGGTAACCTTTCTTTTCAAACATCATGCGCATTCTCTTGGCCATGTCTATGGCATGGCGCGAGATGTCGAGATAAAGCCCGTCGGTGAACAGGGCGTCGAATTGTGCGCCCAGCAGGCGTGCCTTGGCCATGAGCGCCCCGTGTTGCTTCTGTATGGTGAAGAAGTTGCGCGGGGCGTTTCTGTGCGTGAACACCACGGCTTCGCCGCATAGTGCCCCTGCCTTGGTGCCCCCGATGTAGAACGCATCGCAGTGGCGGGCAAGGTAGGGCAGCGTGATGTCGTTGCCGTCGGCGGCCAGACCGTAGCCCAGGCGCGCCCCGTCGACATACAGCGGTATGTTGTTGCGGCGGCAAATGCGGTATATCGCGTCGAGCTCGGCAGCGCTGTAGAGGGTTCCCAATTCCGTTGGGAAGGTGATGTAGACAAGGCCCGGGAACACCGAATGGGCGTTGTTTTCGTCGTTGTTGAAGTCTTCGAGGTGTTTGTCAAGGTCTTCCGCCCTCATCTTTCCCCCGTGGCCGGGCAATGTTATTACCTTGTGCCCCGTGAACTCTATGGCTCCTGCCTCATGCACATTGATGTGGCCGCTGTCTGCGGCTACCACTCCCTCGTATTGGCGGAGCAAAGAGTCGATGACGGTGGCGTTGGTCTGCGTGCCCCCGGTCAGGAAGAATATCACGGCGTCTTCGTCGTCGCAGGCTGCCATTATCTTGGCCTTTGCGCTTTCGCAGAATTGGTCGGCCCCGTAGGGCAGTGTCCGCTCTTCGTTTGTCTCAACCAGTCGTTGCAACACCTTTGGGTGTGCCCCGTTGTTATAATCGTTTTCAAATGAAACCATAAGCTGTGTGTTAAGTGGGCCTTTGGCGGCCATGCCGTGGCGGCTGGCGCGTCTGCCGGTGCCGCCACTGCAGGTTTGGCGGTGCAGTGATGCTGCAAGAAAGCGGCAAGTGAGCTTGCCCACAATTGCCCGGGTGCCGCTTATCTTATGCAAAGATAATGCCAGCGAGCGAAGATAGAGCTTGCTCTGAATCTTCCGAGTGCCGCTTATCTTATGCAAAGATACTTCAACTGCGAGAAAGTTCAAAGCAAAATCCATGATTTTTTCGTTTGCCGCGGCTCGCAGCATGGCGGATGCCCGGTGGCCTTGCATGCTCTCTCCGCCAGTCCGCCGACGGCGATTGCCGTTGGCGTCGGCCCTGTTGGCGTGTGGTCGGGGCATGGATTGGCTAACGGTCTGGTTTGCAGTAGGTTGCAAAACGGGCCGTTCGGGCTCTCAAAACGTGCCGTTTGGACAGTCAATACGGCACGTTTCGCATTGCAAAACAGGCCGTATCGGCCATGAGGCGTGGCGAAGCATCGCCCCCGGGCCTTGCTTGAGCGCAAGCGCCCCGCATACGCCGTGGCGGCGGTATGCGGGGCACTCGTATTGGGTTGCTGTGGCGTCAGAGACTCTCGAGCATCCGCTTGATGACTACCGAGGCCGAAATCTCACGGTTGGCGGCCTCGGGTATTACCAGCGAGTCGGGGCTTTCGATGACGTCGTCGGTTACTATCAGGCCGCGCCTTACCGGCAGGCAGTGCATGAACTTGCCGTGGTCGGTGACGGCCATGTGCGCCGCGTCTATGGTCCAGCCCATGTCGCGGCTCAGTATCTTGCCGTAGTCGGCAGGGTTGGTCACCCCGGGGCAGCTCCAGTTTTTGGCGTAAACGAAGTCGGCGCCCTCGAGAGCCTTCATCTGGTTGTACTCTATGCGCGCGTTGCCGGTGAATTTCGGGTCGAGCTCATAGCCTTCGGGGTGGGTTATCACGAAGTCTACGTCGGCCGCGTTCATCCATTGCGCAAACGAGTTGGGCACAGCCTGGGGCAGCGCCCTGCAATGCGGGGCCCACGACAGCACCACCTTGGGGCGCTTCTTCGTCTTGTGTTCCTCGATGGTAATGAGGTCGGCAAACGCCTGCAGTGGGTGTACGGTGGCCGTCTCCATGGCAAACACGGGCCTGCCGCTGTATTTTATGAACTGGTTGAGCACCGTCTCGGCATAGTCGTAGTCGCGGTCTTGCAGCCCGGCGAAGCTGCGCACGCCAATCATGTCGCAGTAGCAGCCCATCACCGGTATGGCTTCGAGCAGGTGCTCGCTCTTGTCGCCGTCCATGATAACGCCCCGCTCGGTCTCCAGTTTCCATGCCCCGGCGTTGACATCGAGCACTATCACGTTCATGCCAAGGTTCATTGCGGCCTTCTGCGTGCTCAGCCTTGTGCGCAGGCTGTTGTTGAAGAAAATCATCATGAGCGTCTTGTTCTTCCCTAGGGCCTGGAATTTGAAACGGTCGTCCTTTATCTCGCGTGCCTCGGCGAGTGCCTTTCCAAGGTCGCCGATGTCTTCTACGTTGATGAATGTTCTCATGTCTTGTCTGTTTAAATGTTGTTTCCTGTTGTTTACTGTGGCTTGCCTGCGGCCCGTCCTACGGCCTTGTCTGCCCCTGTCCGTCAATCAACCACTTGTAGGTGGTGATTTCTTCCAGTCCCATGGGGCCTCTCGGGCCCAGCTTTTGGGTGCTTATGCCAATCTCGGCGCCCAGCCCGAACTGCGCCCCGTCGGTGAAGCTTGTTGGGGCGTTGACGTATACGCATGCCGCGTCGGCCTTGCGCCTGAATCTCTCGGCCACTGCTTCGCTTTCGGTTATGATGCACTCGCTGTGGCCCGAGCCGTAGGTCGCTATGTGCTGCAGGGCCTCGTCGGCAGAGTCTACCGTGCGTATGGCCATCTTGTAGTCCATGAACTCCGTGCCGAAGCTCTCTGTGGTGGCGTGGCAGAGCAGTCTGTCTGGATAGCGCCCGCTTAGCGCCGCGTAGGCGCGCTCGTCGGCGTAGAGCGTCACCCCCTTTCCGGCCAGCGGCTCGCACAGCTGCGGCAGGTCGGCAGTGCGCGCCGAGTGGACGATAAGGCAGTCGAGGGCGTTGCACACGCTGACGCGCCTGGTCTTGGCGTTGCACACTATCCGCCGCCCCATCTCGAGGTCTCCCGAGGCGTCGAAGTAGGTGTTCACCACCCCGGCCCCGGTCTCTATCACCGGTATGCGTGCCGTGTTGCGCACAAAGTCAATCAGCTTGCGCCCGCCGCGGGGTATGCACAGGTCTATGTAGCCGGTGGCCCCGAGCATCTCGGCGGTGGCTTCGTGGGTCGAGGGCAGCAGCTGCACGGCGGCCGTGTCGACCCCGTGGCGTTGCAGTGCCTCGTGTATCAGTGCCACGCCTTCGCGGTTTGAGCTGTCGGCATCCTTCCCCCCTTTCAGTATGCAGGCGCTTCCGCTCTTGAAGCATAGCGCGAACACGTCGAAAGTGACGTTGGGCCGTGCCTCGTATACAATGCCGATGACGCCGAAAGGCACGCTGACGCGCCTTATGTGCAGCCCGTTGGGCAGTGTGCGGTCGTGGCTCGTGCGGCCCAGCGGCGACGGCAGCAGGGCCACGTTGCGCATGTCGGCGGCAATGGCGTCGAGCCTTTCGGCCGTTAGCCGTAGCCTGTCGTAGAGCGGGTTGGCCTTGTCCATGCGGGCCAGGTCGGCCCCGTTGGCCGCGAGCAGCCGCTCTTTGCCGGCCACGATGGCGTCGGCCACGTCGGCCAACACCGCGTTGCGTTCATCGTCGGTCATGTCGGCAAGTGTGCCGGCAGCCCTTCTCACGCTTTTGAATGTGTCTGTAAGAGTCATAGTCTTTGCTTTGTCGTGTCAGTGTATTGTGATGCCGGCAGGCGCGGTTGGCTTCCGGCGTGTCACTCTTGCGGGTCGAGGCACAGGTAGTCGTAGTGCACGAGCGGTTTCACGTCGTGCTTTCCTATGAGCCTCCGTGCGTCGTTGCTGCCGTAGGCGCTGCGGCCCACGCCCATGCGCCGGCCCTCGCCGTCGGCGATGGTCACGATGTCGCCCTCCTCAAACTCGCCTTCGATGGCGGTGACGCCCACCAGCAGCAGGCTCACGGCGCGGTCGCCGCGTAGCACCTTGGCCGCCTTGTCGTTGATATGTACAAGTCCCTTGGCGAAGCTCGCGCTGTGGGCGAGCCATTTCTTCATGTTTGATGCAGGCTCGGCGTTGGGCGTAAACTCCGTGTGCAGGGTGCCTTCGGGGTGCGACAGCAGGTCGATAAGTATGTTGTCGCGCTTGCCGTTGGCAATGATTACCCTGATGCCTTCTTCTGCCACCTTCCTTGCAATGTGGCATTTGGTGAGCATACCGCCCCGCCCGAAGCCGCTCTTTTCCTGCCGTATGTATGTGCTGAGGTCTCTGCCGGGCTCAACCTGCCTTATCACCCGGGCCCCGGGCGCGCCCGGCTCTCCGTCGTAGATGCCGTCGATGTTGCTCAATATGACGAGCGCGTCGGCGTCCATCATGGCCGCGATGAGCCCCGACAGCTCGTCGTTGTCGGTGAACATCAGCTCGGTGACGCTTATCGTGTCGTTCTCGTTGACTATCGGTATCACCCCGTTGGCTATCATCACCGTCATGCACGAGCGCTGGTTGAGGTACTCGCGCCTTGTTGCGAAGCTCTCTTTCATCGTCAGCACCTGGCCGACGGGTATGCGGTATTCGCGGAAAAGGTCGTAGTAGAGGTTGATGAGCTTGGCTTGCCCGAGGGCGGAGAACAGCTGGCGCTGCTCAACGCTGCCGAGCTTGTGGCCCACCTTGAGCTCACTGCGGCCGCAGGCCACGGCCCCGCTTGACACGAGAATCACCTCGTGGCCGCCGGCCCTGAGTGCCGCCACCTGGTCGACAAGGGCCGACATGCGGGTGATGTCGAGCTTGCCGTTGTCGCGGGTCAGCACGTTGCTGCCCACCTTTATTACTAAGCGCACGTTGTCGTTGGTCTTTTTGTGTCGTTGGCCTGTGCCTGTGGCGGCACGGGCCGGTTACTTCTTCTTGTCTTTCTCTCTTATCTCCACGCGGCGTATCTTGCCGCTGATGGTCTTGGGCAGCTCGTCGACGAACTCGATGACGCGCGGATACTTGTATGGGGCCGTCTCGCGCTTGACGTGGTTCTGCAGCTCTTTGACCAGCTCGTCGCCCGCCTTGTCGCGCCATGCCTTGCTCAGCACGACGGTGGCCTTGACCACCATGCCCCTTATCTCGTCGGGAACGCCCGTTATGGCGCACTCAAGTACGGCCGGATGGGTCATCAGTGCGCTTTCAACCTCGAACGGGCCGATGCGGTATCCGCTGCTCTTGATCACGTCGTCGATGCGCCCCACAAACCAGTAGTAGCCGTCTTCGTCGCGCCAAGCCTCGTCGCCTGTGTGGTAAACACCGTCGTGCCAAACGCGCCGGGTCAGCTCTTCGTCGCGGTAGTATTCCTTGAACAGCCCTATGGGCTTGCCCTTGTCGGTGCGTATCACTATCTCGCCTTTCTCGCCGTCTTCGCATGGTGTGCCGTCGGGCTTCACCAGGTCGATGTCATACTGCGGGTTGGGCAGGCCCATCGAGCCGGGCTTCGGCGTTGTCCAGGGCATGGTGCCCAGTGTCATGGTGGTCTCCGTCTGGCCGAAACCCTCCATGAGCCGTATGCCCGTAAGCTTCTCGAACTTGTCGAATACGGCCGGGTTGAGCGCTTCGCCTGCCGTGCAGCAGTAGCGCAACGACGACAGGTCGTACTTCGAGAAGTCTTCGTGTATCATGAACCTGTAGACCGTTGGAGGGGCGCAGAACGACGTGATGCGGTGCTTCTCTATCTGTCGCAGTATCTTGTCGGCGGTGAACTTCTCATGGTCGAACACGAATACTGCCGCGCCGGCGAACCACTGTCCGTAGAGCTTTCCCCACACGGCCTTGCCCCATCCGGTGTCGGCCACGGTCAGGTGTATGCTGTCTTCTGCCAGGTTGTGCCAGAAAACGCCGGTTGTGAGGTGCCCCATGGCGTAGAGAAAGTCGTGGGCCACCATCTTGGGCTCGCCGCTCGTGCCGCTGGTGAAGTACATCAGCATGGTGTCGTCGTTGGTGTTCACGTGTGCCGGGCGCACGAAAGCCGGGGCCACGGCCCACTCGCTGTGCCAGTCGTGGAAGCCTTCGGGCACCTTCGGCCCAACGCTCACGAGCACCTGTACCGAGGGGCTTTCGGGCATGGCCTGGCTTACCTGCTCGAGCACGTAGTCTTCGCCCACGCACACTATGGCCTTTATGCCGGCGCGGGTGTTGCGGTATACGATGTCGTGCTTGGTGAGCATGTGAGTGGCGGGTATGGCCACGGCCCCTATCTTGTGCAGGGCCAGCATGGAGAGCCAGAACTCATAGCGGCGCTTTAGTATTAGCATCACCATGTCGCCGTGCCCTATGCCGAGCTGCTGGAAGTAGGCTGCCGTGCGGTCGGTCTCTTCCTTGAGGTCGCCGAAGGTCGACTTGCGGCAGTCGCCCTCGTCGTTTGTCCATATCAGTGCCACCTTGTCGGGGCGTTCTTCGGCCCATGCGTCCATCACGTCGTATGCGAAATTGAAGTTGTCGGGCACGATGAACTCCAGGTTTTTCTTGTAGTCATCCTGAGAAACGAATGAAGTTTGCTTTAGAAATCTTTCTATCATCTCTTCTTCTTTGCTTGTTGCTTGGTGTATTTGTCTGTCCGTCGGCCGGGTAGGCCGTTTGGCCTGCGCCCGGCTGCGTAGCGTTTAGTTTGTTGTGGAGAGTGTGGTTGCGTCAGGCCGTGCCCGTCATATCACCACGACGAGAAACCTGACGGGCTTGCCGTCGAGCGCCCTCATGCAGTGGGGCTGTGTGGCATCGAAGTAGATGCTGTCGCCCTCGCCGAGCTCCATCACCTTGTCGCCGATGGTAATCTCCATCCGTCCCTCCACGATATAGTTGAACTCCTGTCCGTCGTGAGAGTTCTTGCTGTACTTGCGGTCGCCCGGCAGCGGGTCGACCTGGGTGAGAAACGGGTCTACCTTGCGCCCGCGGAACCCGCTGGCCAGGCTCTGGTACTTGTACTCCTTGCGCCTTTCGACGCTCAGCCCCTGGCCTTTGCGCGTCAGGAAGTAGGCGCTCATGCGCGGTTCTTCGCCAAACAGCAGCACGTCGAGCGATATGCCGTAGCGCTTGGCTATGCGCGAGAGGCGGTAGACCGACGGGTCGGCCTCGCCGGCTTCTATCTTCAGGTAGTGGTCGAGGGTGATGCCACACAGTTCGGCCACCTCTTCTGCCGGTATGTCGAGCACCTCGCGGAGTCCTTTAAGGCGTTGCCCGATTTGTTTGATTGCTTCGTCCATGTATATTTTGTTTTAATTCGTGCAAAAATAACAATAATATCCGACATATTGAAACGTTCGTTCCATTTTATGGTTCGTTGTATTAATTATCTGAAAATCATTGCACACGCCGTCTTTTTGTGTGCAAGACTTGGCCCGCCATTGTTGAAAATATCATAAAAAACGGCCGGCGCGGTTAAACAGGCCGCCGGCCGGCGAGTCTAAAAAGCATACAGGAAAACGCGGCCCGGGGCGCATGCGGCGTGATGGTACCGGCGGTGCAGGGCGTTCGGCTGGCGTGGCCTGGCAGTGCATTACAGTAATGGTATAACTTAACTAAAGGTAAAGGAGACTACAGTCATGAAGAAAATTCTGATAGCGCTGGCCATGGTGTGCATGGCAGCGATGCCGTCTGTCGCGCAAGGCAACGGCAACAAGGACGCGAAGCCGACAAAGGAGCAGGTGGCCCAGCGCAGGGCCGAGGCAGTGGCCGACAGGCTTATGCTGGGCGACGGGGCCCGTGCCGAGTTCGTGCCCCTATACCAGAAGTATTTGGGCGAGCTCGCCGAGGCCCGCAAGTCGGGCCGCACGGCCGCTGCCAAGGGTTCTGCCCAGACCGACAAGGAGATACTTGAGGGCATAGAGCGTGAGCTTGAAGCGCAGCAAAAGGTGATTGACGTGAAGAAAAGCTACTACAAGAAGTTCAAGGGCATGCTCAATGCGCGACAGCTGAAGCAGCTTTTCAACGATAGGCGTCCTGCCCCCGGCTTGCGCATGCCGTTCGGCCAGCCGCACAAGGCCAGGCTTGCCGGCCAGGGCGCCAAGCGCGGTTGAGCGCCGTCTGCGGCCCCGCCAGCCCGTGGGCTGCGGGTGGCCGCAGGGCAATCTTTGCGGCGGGCCGTGGCTGTGGATGCCAGGTTGGCCGCCGGAGGCACGAATAGTTACGCCATGTAGCTGCGCTGGCTTCCGCCCGCCTTTGCCGCGGTGGCTGCCACGGCTGTTTGCCCGCTGTTGGCAAACGGGCCGTTCAGGCCGCCAATACAGGCCGTTCGGGCTTTCAAAACCGTAGGTTTCGCATGGTAATATGGGCCGTTTTGCCGCCCGGGGCGCAAGGCGCTGATTGACAGATGGTTGGCCTTGCTGTGCGGGCTGGCTTGTGCCGCGGTCGGATGCCGTCGGTGACAACGGCCGCCGGCGCCGCATGTGGTGGCGGCCAGACGGCACATGGATATATGGCAATCCCTCCGTCCGGAAAGCACTCCGGCCGGAGGGATTGCCTTTCTGCCCGGCATGTTGCTGCCGTGCCATGCCGCCTGGGCAGCCTTATTGCAATCCGGCCTTCAGCCCGCGTATGACGGCGCTTGAGAATCCGGCGTGCTCCATCTCGTTGAGCCCGCGTATGGTGACGCCGCCGGGGGTGGTCACCGTGTCGATGGCCGCCTCGGGGTGGTCGCCCGACGTCTGCAACAGTTCGACGGCCCCGCGCACCGTCTGCAGCACAATGTCGCGTGCGGCCTGGGCCTTGAAGCCCAGTTCGACGCCACCCTCGGTGGCGGCGCGCACGTAGCGCATGGCATAGGCTATGCCGCACGATGCCAGTGTGGTGGCTGCGGGCAGCAGACGCTCTTCGGTTATCAGCGTGCGGCCCACGCTGTCGAGCACGGCGCACACGCTCTCGGTCTGTTGGCGGGTGGCCTTTACCGGCACGACAAACGTCATTGAGCACAGCTCGGCCACGGCGATGTTGGGCATGGCCAGCATCAGGGCCGGCGTGCGCCCCCCGCTGTCGGCCAGCCATCGGGCCATGTCGGCCGAGCCCACCCCGGCCGCTATCACCACCACGGTTTGTGCAGAAAGGTCGAGCGAGCCTTTTATTTCGGCGAGCACGCCCTCTACCACCCATGGCTTAACCACCACAAACACCACGTCGGCCCCTGTGGCAGCCGCCACGTTGTCTGTGGTGGTATGCGCGCCAAGTTCGGCAAAGGGCCTTAGCGCGGCCTCCGTGCGGTTGGCCACGGTGATGTTTCCTGCCTGCCACCTGCCGCTTTTCAGCAGGCCTTTGGCCAGCGAGCCGCCCATGGCCCCGGCCCCTATGATTGCTATTTTCATTTCGGTGTATTTGTTTTTTCTCTTGTTACTCGTTTTGTGCCATGCCGGGCTTGCCGCGGTGCGGCCTGCCGGCGGTGGAGGTCATTGTGCGTCGAGGCATTTTTTGAGCCTTGCCACAAACTCGTCGGCCATTGCCTTGGTAAAGCACAGCGGCGGCAACAGGCGCAGGGTGTTGGTGCCCGAGCATCCCGTGAACACATGCTCTTCGTAGACGAGCCTGTTGCGCACGTCTTTGTATGGCATGTCGAGCTCTATGCCAACCATCAGGCCGCGGCCGCGCACGTCGGTGATGTGGCTGCACGAGGCCTGCAGGGCCTTGAGCTGCCCCATCAGGTAGCTGCCCGTTTCGCGTGCGTTGTCGACCAGCCGCTCTTCCTCCATCACGTCGAGCACGGCCAGGGCGGCCGTGCAGGCCAGGTGGTTGCCCCCGAAGGTGGTGCCGAGCTGCCCGTAGACAGGCTTGAACTCGGGCGATATGAGCACGGCGCCCATGGGGAACCCGTTGCCGATGCCCTTGGCCACAGTGATGAGGTCGGGGCGTATGCCGAGCCACTGGTGGGCAAAGAAGCGCCCGCTGCGCCCGTAGCCGCATTGTATCTCGTCGCATATCAGCACCGCGCCGTGGCGCTTGCATGCCTCGGCCAGGCCCTGTGCAAACTCGGGCGTGGCCAGGCGTATGCCGCCAACGCCCTGTATGCACTCTATGATGCAGGCGCACACGTCGCCCTTGGCCAGCTCGGCCTCCCACGCCGCAAGGTCGTTGAGCGGCAGGTAGGTGGTGTGGCCGCAGTCGTTGATGGGCGCTATTATCTTGGGGTTGTTGGTCACCTCGACCGCCAGCGATGTGCGCCCGTGGAACGCTTTCTCGGCCGAGAGCACCCTTGTGCGCCCGTTTGTGAACGAGGCCAGCTTCAGGGCGTTCTCGTTTGCCTCAGCCCCGCTGTTGATGAGAAACAGCTGGTAGTCGTCATACCCGCAGGCGCGGCCCAGCCGCTCGGCCAGCTCGGCCTGCAGCCTGTTTATTACCGAGTTGCTGTAGAAGCCCAGCATGTCGAGCTGGCGCCCCACCATCTCGATGTAATGCGGGTGGCAGTGGCCGATGCTTATCACGGCATGGCCGCCATACAGGTCGAGGTATTCCTGCCCGTTTTCATCCCACACGGTGCAGCCCCGGCCCTTGACAATGTTTATGTCGAATAACGGATAAACGTCGAATAGTTTCATTTTGCTTCAGATTACTTTGAAAACGATGTATATCACCCCGCCTATCAATGCCCCGATGATGAACGAGTTGGCGAAGGTGTCGGTGTTGAACTTTGCCATGGCCGCGCTCCCCGTCAGAAGGCCGAGGCCTTTAGCCTCAGGCCCTCGGCCTCGTCGAGCCCGAACATGATGTTCATGTTCTGCACGGCTTGGCCCACGGCGCCTTTCAGCAGGTTGTCTATCGTTGATGTCACAAGCAGCTTGTCGCCATGCTTGTCGCAGTGTACGAGGCACTTGTTCGTGTTCACCACCTGCTTCATGTCTATGGCCCTGTCGGTGTAGTGGGTGAACGGCTCGCCCTCGAAAAACTCTTTGTAGGCAGCCGTTATCTCGTCGGCGGGTGCATCGGTGCGCACCACGGCTGTGGCAAAGATGCCTCGCGTGAAGTTGCCCCTGTAGGGGATGAAGTCGATGCCTGCCGCCGGCGAGCCCTGCACCTGGCCCAGGCTCTGCCTTATCTCGGGCACGTGCTGGTGGCTGAAGGCCTTGTATATGCTCAGGTTGTCGGCCCGCCACGAGAAATGGGTGGTGGCGCCGGGCTTCTGGCCGGCCCCGGTGGAGCCCGTGATGGCGTTCACGGCCACGTCGTCGTGCAGCAGTCCCATCTTGGCGGCGGGCAGCAGCCCCAGCTGTATGCACGTGGCAAAGCATCCGGGGTTGGCCACGTGCCTTGCAGCGGCAATGCGGTCGCGGTTGATTTCGGGCAGCCCGTAGACAAAGTCGTTGCCCGGGGCGGCCAGCCTGAAGTCTTGCGCCAGGTCGATTACCCTGAGGTGGGCCGGCAGCGGGTGCTCGTTGATGAACGCGGCGCTCTTTCCGTGGCCGAAGCAAAAGAACACCACGTCGACAGAGTCGAAGGGCATGTCGGCCGTGAAGGCCATGTCGGTGTCGCCGACGAGCCCCTCGTGCACGTCGGCCACGGCGTTGCCGGCGTTGCTCTCGCTGTTGGCAAACACTATCTCGGCCCCGGGGTGCCCCATGAGCAGGCGTATCAGTTCGCCGCCGGTGTATCCGGCCGCCCCGAGGATTCCTATTCTCACTTTTTCCATCGTCAATTCTTGCTTGGTATTATCCAGTAAAGTATCGGGTAAAGAATGATGCCGCTGAAGGCTGTGAACGCGGTGAGCAGGGCGTAGGCTATGCGCACGAGCGTAGGGTCGAGGCCGAAGTATTCGGCCAGGCCGCCGCATACACCGCCGAGCATCCTGTCGTCAGAGAGCGTGAGCCGCTTTCCGCTGTACATGGCTCAGCGCTTTTCGTCGTTGTGTATGCCGTAGTACACCCTGAGCGGGGTGCTCAGCACCTTGATGAACCCCTTTGCCTCGTCGGCCGTCCAGCCGTGCTGCATCTCGCCATACTCGCCGAGCTTCGACTTTGTGAGGTCGTCGGCCGAGTCGACACCCACCGTCTCGAAGCCCATGGGCCTGAGCTTGAGTATGGCCGTGCCGTTGACATTGCGCTGCGACGAGGTGAGCATGGCCTCTATGTCGGGCATCACGGGCTCGAGATACTGGCTCTCGTGCAGGAACATGCCGTACCAGTTGGCCACCTGGTCTTTCCAGTACTGCTGCCATTTGCTCAGCGTCGACTTCTCCAGCAGGCGGTGGGCCTCGATGATGAGCTTGGGGGCGGCGGCCTCAAAGCCCACGCGGCCCTTGATGCCGATGATAGTGTCGCCCACGTTGCAGTCGCGCCCTATGGCGTAGGCAGAGCCAATCTCCTCGATTCTCTGTATGGCGGCAACCTTGTCGGCGAACGCCTCGCCGTTGACGGCCACTATCTCTCCCTTCTCGAATGTTATCTTCAGCAGCTCCTCGCCGTCTTTGGCGACATGCTTCAGGTATGCTTCCTCGGGCAGGCCCTGCGTCGGGTCGAGCAGCTCGCCGCCGCAGATGCTCGTTCCCCAGATGCCCACGTTGTACGAGTATTTCAGCTTTGCGAAGTCGGCGGTGAACCCGTTGGCATTGAGGAAATCAACCTCTTCCTTCCTGCTGAGCGCCTTGTCGCGCGTGAGCGTGATTATCTCTACCCCCGGGGCCATCACGAGGAAGGTCATGTCGAAGCGTATCTGGTCGTTGCCGGCCCCCGTCGAGCCGTGGGCAATGGCGTCGGCGCCTATCTCGTTGGCGTAGCGTGCTATGGCCATGGCCTGGAATATGCGCTCCGAGCTCACCGAGATGGGGTAGCAGTTGTTGCGCAGCACGTTGCCGAATATCATGTACTTGAGCGATTTCTCGTAGTACTCGTGCGTTACGTCGAGCGTTACGTATTGCTTGGCGCCCAGCTTGTATGCGTTCTCTTCGTTTTTCTGGAGCTGCGCGGGGCTGAACCCGCCAGTGTTGGCGCATGCGGCGTAAACGTCGTAACCGTCTTTTGCCAGTTTCATTACTGTGTACGAGGTGTCCAGCCCTCCGGAGAAGGCCACCACAACTTTCTTGTTTGCCATGTCGTTGTCGTTTTTTTACGGTTGTTGTTTCTTTGTTTGTTTTAGTCTGCCCTGTGCTGCCTGGCGGCTGTGGCGCAGTGGCCTGGCGTGCGGATGCGGGCGCGCCGCGCCGTGGGCGGGGATGTGTGGTGGCCCGGTGTGGCGCCTCCGACGCCACGGGCCGCCATGGGTGTCGGCCTCACCCCTTGGCTGCCGCAATGTCGATGGGGGGCTTTTCGCCCGGGTGGTCGGCCGGGTCGTAGAGCATGCCGGTGCAGATGCAGTAACGGCGGCCGGTGCGCTTGAGCACGTCGACATTGACGCAGCCTTCGCATCCGCGCCAGAACGCCTCGTCGTCGGTGAGCTCGGCGAATGTCACGGGCAGGTAGCCCAGGTGGGTGTTCATCTTCATCACGGCCGAACCGCTGGTCAGGCTGAATATCTTGGCATTGGGCCAGCGGGTGCGGGCCAGTGAGAACGTCAGGTTCTTGATGCGCTTTGCCACGCCGCGGTTGCGGTATTCGGGCGCCACGATGAGGCCGGATGTGGTGACGTACTGCTTGTTGCCCCATGTCTCGATGTAGCTGAAACCGGCGAAGGCGCCTCCGCAGAGTGCTATCACGGCCTTGCCCTCCTTCATCTTTGTGGCAATGTACTCATGGGTGCGCCTGGCTATGCCTGTGCCGCGCACCTTGGCTGCGGCTGCCATCGTGTCGAGTATTGTGTCTACGTAGCGTTCATGGCTTGCATCGGCCACCATTACCTTAATCTCTTCCATGTCTGTCAGTGTAACTGATGTTTCGTTTTATTGTCGTTTTTCTGTAGTCTTGTTCTATGCCGCTGCCGTCGCGGCGCGGCGGTTTCGGCGGCGAGTGCTGTTGACGGCTGGCGCCCGGGCGTCAGTAGTCGGCCTTCGCCATCTCCGGCACCACGGCTGCCAGGGCGCTGACAACGTCTTTCTGCTGGGTGCCTTCGGCCACGACGATGAATATTGTGTCGTCGCCGGCAATGGTGCCAAGTATGCAGCTTATGTGACTGGCGTCGATGTTGTATGCAATGCTGCTGGCATAACCCGGCCGTGTCTTTATTACGCCCATATTGCCGGAGAAGTGTATCGACAGGAATCCGGGCACCTGCATCATTTCTTTCACCTGCGCCGGGGTGCTGACGCGCTTGTACATGGTCACGTTGGGCAGCACATAGATGTAGTTGCCTCGCATGGTGGCTGCCTTGGCCACCTTGAGTTGTTTGAGGTCTCGGCTGAGGGTGGCTTGCGTAACCACGTATCCTTCCTTTCGCAGTGCAGCAAGCAACTCTTCCTGATTGCCCATCTCTTGGCTTGAGATAATCAGTCTCAGCGTTTCAAGTCTGTCTTTCTTTGATTTCATGCGTGTGTATGTTTATGCGGGTTCGGCTGCAAAGATATACATATTTATGCGAACTGCCAAAGAAAACGTGCATAAATTTCCAGCTTGCCCTGATTTTTTGATGTGGTTGTGTTAAACTGGATGCTGTGCCGTGCGGTGTGGCCCGCGTGGCGGGGCGTCGGCTTTGCCTTGCCGGCATGTTGCTCCCTGTGCCTTAATCTGTTGCGGCATGTTGCGCCATGCGTGCCGTCGGTGGCGTTGGCGGGTGATTTCGCTTATGCCGCCATGGCCTTTGCCGGGGTGAATGGGGTGGCTGCCGGAGCTGTGGGGCGGGCCTTGCCGCGGGCTGCCGGCTGTGGTCTCGGGGGCGCTGTCTGCGGCCACTGCGTGCCGGTCAAGGCCATTCCAAAAGAAAGGCGGCACCCGGTGCAGTGCCGGATGCCGCCTTGTTGTTTGGCTTAAGCCTGTTGTTTACTTGATGACAACCTTCTTGCCGCCGATGATGTAGAGGCCCTTGGCCAGGCCGTCGAGCGACTCGCCTGCCTTGCGAACCATCACGCCATTGATGGTGTAGACGTTGTTGTTGTCTGTGTCAACGTTTGTGTTCACTTCGTTGATGCCAACGCTGATCAAGTCGGCATTGCCAACCTCGATGAGATAGATGTGGCAACCGCTGGTAGAAGTAACGAGCACATCAACAGGATCGGTGCCGAGGGTCTCGGGAACAATCCACTCGTAAGATGTCTTCTCCACAGGTATGCCTTCGCCAATCTCTGTTCCGTCAACGCTCAAGCGCACTCCGCGGGCATTGTCGCCGGTGTTCTTGTGCGACTCTATTTCCATCAGGATCTTCTGTCCGGGCTGTACTGCAGGTATGGTGAACTGCAGGTCGGTGCCGTTGAGCCAGAGGTATGAACCGCCGGCGTAGGTTCCGATGCTTGTCTGCGGGTAGTCGATGGCCAGGGCAACGGTGTTGTTCAGCTTGGTTACATTGTTGAAGAGCAGGCCTGCGGTCTCGGCAATGGTCTCGCCGTTGGCCTTCAGCTCTGTGGGCTCATTGATGTAGCTGCCATACCAGTAGATGGTGTACGGGTCTTTCAGGCCGTCTGCCTCTGTCCATTCGGCACCGTCTTTCTCGTAGCGGCGCCATCCGGTCTCTGTGCCTTCGGGTGCCGGGCCGTCGATGTAGTTCTTGGCTTCAGCCTCGAGGTTCTCCTTCGTGGTCTCGCTCCATGTGGTGAAGTCCCACTTGCGGTACTCCTGCGGCTCTGCCTTGGCCACTGTCAGCTTGACGCCGTGTACTGCCACGTCGCCGCCACTGCCGTCGGTGTTGACGCCGGTGAAGTCGATCATGTACTTCTTCGACTTGTCGAGCTCTACCGTTGCCACAGCCGTGGTGTTCGGGGCGCTCTCAGCCGTTGCTGTGACAGCCTCGCCACCGTCGGCCGGTGTGGCTGTGATCACGAGCGAGCGTGACTCGCCGCTGCTTGTCGTAACACCGTATCCGGTCACTGCGTCTACGCCGGTCACGTAGATAACAAGCGTCTTCTCGCTGTTGCCACTCTTCACTCCGACGCCGGGGAATGCCGTAGCGCTCTCGAGGGTCTCGCCTGTTGCCGGGTCGATGTTGCCCTTCTTGTTGTCTACGCGTGCGGCAGCTCCGGTGAGCCAGCCCTCTTGCTGTGCAGCTGCAACGTTTTCTTCAGTGGGCAGGAACACCTCGGTCTCGGTCACTTCCTTGTAAACCGTCTCGGGCTCGGCGCTTGCGATGGCGGTTGGCCAGAACTCATAAGTGTCGGTGTTTACGTCGTGGAAGACTATTCCGCTGATTGTTGTAGGCTCTGTCGGCAATACCATTGCGCCGTCGGCATACTCCATCTTCTGGAACTTGTCGACCAAAGTGATAGTCTCCTTGCCCTGTGCTATGGTATAGGTGGTGGTAGCCTCGTCGTAGGTGATGGTGACGTCGGCATACTGTATGAGCCTGAGTGAGTTCTCGGCTGCCTTCGACTCGGCAACGCCCATGACAGTGGCAACCGGCTCGGCGGCCTCTGTGGTAATCTGCGACGTAGCTGTCTTGTCGTTGGCGCCCAGGCTGATGTCGCCGTAGTTGTTAGAGAGCGTTGCGATGAGCGAGCCGGTGAGTGAGATGCCGTCGCCGGTGAATGTCTCGGCCAGGGCCTCGGCCACGCTGGCGTCGATTGCCACTGCGCCTGTAGCGTCCTCAATGATGATGGTGCGCTCGCCCTCTGCATACGGGTCGATGCCGGGCTCTTCGTCGCCGCCGGGCTCCTCGGTGCTTGCCTCTACGGTCTCGTCAACCGTAACAACGGCGCCCTCGAGCTTCAGCTCAACGTCGATGCCGGTTGGCATTTCCTTCAGTGCTGCAATGTTGGCAGCCACCTCCGGCTGTACGTTGGCTGCGTCAACGATATCGTCGGCGCTTACGGGGTAAACCTCCTGGGCTGCTCCGTCAGAGCCGCCTATGGCAAGGATGCTGCCTATGTTGGCAGGCCATGAGTAGTCGGCCGGCAGCACTCCGAATGCGTCGTCAATCCAAACGGATGTTCCTCCGAACGAAAGCCAGTTGCCCTCTACAGACATTGAGCCGACAAGCTTGATGAGCCGGTTGGTGTATTGCATGCCGTTGAGGCCCTGCACAGTGGCCAGGGTCGGTGTGACGGTGGTCTGCTCTGCTGTGAATTCCGAGCTTGCGGTCTGGCCGTTGGCGCTGAGCTGAGGTATGCTGCCGCGTGCGTAGGTAGCGTAGAGGTTGCCGGTGAGGGCGGTGTTGGCTGTCAGTTCGAGTCCTATGTTGCTGAGCTTGATGGCTCCGGTCTCGTCTTCGATGAATGCGATGTCATCCTTTACGAATGTCACCTTTGCCCCGTTGAGCGCGAGGTTGATGTTTTCGCCGCTCTCAATTGTTGAAAGGGCGCCGATGTTTGCCACCTCGGTGGCCGGCTCAACATAGTCGCCAACGGTGAAGCCGGTGAATGTCGACTGGAAGACGCTGAACGTGAAGGTCACTGTCTCGGCGTCGCCTGTCCATGTCTTTGTCGTGCCGTCGAGTGTGCCTACGTCGGCCTTGACGATGCCCCATGTGCCTGTGCAGTCGAGAACAATCTTGTTGATGTGCTTGCCGTCGACGCCCTTGAACGTGAGCGTGCCGTTGGTGATGTCGAGATACCAGTTGCTGTTGTACGTGCGGAACTCGCCGTCGCCGTCAACGGTCACTGTGAACTCGCCGCCGTCGAGCACCGTGCCGTCGGCAATGCTGCCGGCCGTGATGCCTTCAATGTCGGCCAATACCAACTTGCCGGTGGCGTATGACGGCTCAGTAATTTCAACGTCGCCGGTCTTTTGGAAATACACATAGTCGATGCTCTTTTGGCTTGAACCGCCGCCTGCTGCCAATGTTATGGTATTTGAATTGGCTGTCAGTGAGAACTCTTCGCTGGTTACTTCGCCTAAATTTGTGTTCGGGGCTACAGCTGTAAATATGGTTGTGCTGCCGCAGTTGAAGTTGAACTGAGCACTTGCTGTCTTGCCAGCATCAAAGATGCCTGCAACCATCTTGTATTTTCCTGCTGGCAGGGTTGCAACCGTCAAGTCTTGCTCATCGTTGTAACCTGTCTTGGAGTTAGAGGCTCTGACTGCAACATTGCCATCTGAGATGACCTTTGCGCCCTCGATATCCTCTCCTTCAATAAGAAATTTAACGTCAGTGCCAACAGCGGTGTATTCCAGATTTTCGGTTTGTCCGTTTTCGTTGAGTGTGAATTTGTGGTTGTACTCCTTGTTGGTGGGTTCTTTCTTGTAGAGAGTTCCGTCTGCACCGAGAATGTATCTAGGATAGGCAACGGTAATCGACGTGCCCTCGTTGTTTTTGTCCTCGGACAACACCTTAAGGGTATTTGTGCCGTCTGTGGCATTTACGGTGTAAGTGTATACGGGCTGTTCGCCTGTGTATAGAACCAAAGAAATATTGGAAATGGCTTGTTCGCGGGCAGTGCCAGTGAAGAGTCCGAATGTCAATATTTTGTCTTCATCGGCCAGGAAGTAGTCGGTGACTATGGCTTCTAGGTCGGCACCGCTTTCCTTTACCCATTCGTCGGAAGTGTATACGTCGGTAACTGCAGAGCCAGACGATGTTACGCTGGTCCACGTTGCCTGGCTAAGGTCTATGTCCCCGCCTTCTACTGTTGCAACGTGAATCTGGGAATTCTTTCCTGCAACAGTGCAATAAGAATGGAACTTCAATACAGCCTTGGTTATTTCCTGTCCTGAATAGTCGGAAGCGTCTACTTTAACAAGTGCTACTGATGATGAACCTGCAGTCCCGATAGCGAAAGTTCCTCCGCTTATTTTGCCATAGTTTATTCGCCATTCGGTTGCTCCCTCATTGTAGAGCACATCGTCGGGAGTGTCGCCAGAGATGGTTGTCACTTGGCTTGGGGCAATTTCAAAGTTCTCTGCCGTAGCATTGGTGCCTGCGCCAAAGAGGGCAAACACGGCTGCAAGAGCCGAGAGTAATCTTTTATGCATGTTATTTTTATTTAGTTAGTCGTTTGCGCCTTGCGGTCCGTTTGCGCCTTTACTTGTTTTTGGTCTTTCTGTCCGATGCCGCGGGCCGTTCAATTCGTCCAGTCTCAGTGGTACGAACGGCAACGGGGATAGTCATTCTCCTTTTGCTGTTTGTTATTGGTCTTTTTTGTCGTTTTAGTTGTATAAAATGTACATTACGTGTTATCTTCCGGCCTCTAAGTTACTTATTATTTTATAAAATGAACGTTATAGTGTTATATATTTAATGTTTTTTAAACATATAAGAGTATTGATTTTGCCGTATTTATGGACAAAATACAGGACAACGGTCATCGTTTTGCATTTCGTTGCAGCATGGTTTGCCTGTGGTTTGAGGCCAGTGTTTAGGGCGTAGAGCACAAAAATGTTGGCGAAACGTTTGGTGTTTACGGGAAATAGTGATAACTTTGCACGCGGTTGGGCGAAAGCCCGGCTTCGGCGGTTGCCGCAATGGTGGAATTGGTAGACACGAGGGACTTAAAATCCCTTGGCCAGAAATGGCTGTGCGGGTTCGAGTCCCGCTCGCGGCACGAAGCCCCGGCTGTGGTTTGGGGCATCGGTTTTATGGAAATGGGCTGCATCACTTAGCGTGGTGCAGCCCATTTCTGTTGCCCGCTTGTTGGCCGCGTGCCATGTGCGGCGTCGGTTTTGCGTCGTAGGGGCCATGCTCCAAGGCTCAAGGCCACGGCTTCTTGTGGGTTGGAGTCATTTTTTCAGTTTTGAGAGAATCCAGTCGAGCTGCGCCCTGTCGGTGGCAGCCGACGTCCAGTGCTCGTTGATTGGCGTTACAAGGCATTCCTTGGGGCACGCCAGCGTGTTCCATACGGCATACGAAGTGGTGGGCGGGCAGGTGTTGTCGTTGTATCCCCACGTCATGAATGTGGTGGCTTTCACGTGGCGGGCAAAGTTGGCCACGTCGTAGTAAGCCATCGTCTCCAGCTTTTCGGGGGTAAGCATACCGTCTTTTTCTGTGAAGTGCGGGTAGCCGCCCGTGAGCCCGGCGGCGGCCGCCGCCATGTCGCTCAGCGCCGGGTGGTTGGCCACGCACAGCGTCACCCGCGGGTCGAGGGCGGCTGCTATGATGGCCAGCGCCCCTCCCTGGCTGCCTCCCTGCGTGATTACGTTGCGTCCGTCCCACTCGGGCAGCGACGTAAGCAGGTCTATGCACCTGACGAGCCCGGTGTAGACGTGGCGCATGTAGTAGTTGTCGCGGTTGTCGAGCCCTTGGTACAGGTAGCCCTTCACGCGGCCGTCGAAGGCGGCCCTGATGTCGTCGAAGGTGGTCTCGGGCAGCCTTGGGTCGAGTCCGTGTATCTCGGTCACGAGGCGTATGACGCCGTTTTCGGGGTAGTACATGCCTTCGACCACCCTCTTGATGCGCTTGACGCCCGCTCCCGGCGGTGTGAGCACCACGGGGCATGAGCCCGGCTTGGCCCCGCGTGGCACGAGCAGGTAGGCGTAGAGCGAGTGGCCCTCGCGGTCTGTCTGTAGTTTTATGAGCCATGCCTCCACCCGGTCGGTGGTGTATTCGGGCGCCGGTTCGCGCGTGTATTTCAGGGGGAAGGCTGCCGCCCGGCTAAGGTTCGACTGCCAGAATTCCGTGAAGTCGGCCGGTTCGGCTGTGTAAGGCCTTATTTTGTCGGGGCTGAACCCCACTTTCACGTGGTGGGTGTATTTCTTTCCGTCGACGTTGGCCGTCAGCCTCAGGTCGCGGAATCCCGGTTTCCGGCTCGTGCCCATGTTGATGGTGGCCTTGCCCCGCTTCATGGTGGCCTTGCCGTGGGTGTCGTCGGGCAGGCAGTCGCCTCCGATGGAGTATTCTATCGTGGCGTCACGCGGTATGCCGTATTTATAGAACTGTACGTCGATGATGGCCTCTTCGCCCACCTTGTACGTCCAGTTGTCATGGTCGGGCACGGTCACCCACAGGTAGTCGCTGTTTTCCGGGTAGTTCTTTGCTGCCCCGGCGTGGGCCAATGCGATGATGGCCAGCAGCGCGGTGATGATGGTTTTCTTCATAGTTGGTTTTAGTTTTGTTAGTGTCGTGATGGTTTGCCTGTCGTGCCGCCGCGGCGTTGTTGTAGCGCGGTGGCCCTTGTGGCGTTGCCGCAGGGGTCGTTTCGCCGTGTCGCGGAGGCCGTTTCGCCGTGCCGTTCGGGCCGTTTTGCCGGCCCAAACGGGTGGTTTTGCCAATGTGTTGAGGCTCAGTGGGTTGGCTTCATGCGCCGCGCTCGGCCCAGTCGCCGCGGTCAAGGTTGCGGTAGCCGATGGCTTCGGCCAGGTGCTCTGTGCGCACGTTGGCGCTCGAGTCGAGGTCGGCAATGGTGCGCGCCACCTTCAGTATTCGGTTGTAGGCCCTTGCGCTCAGGCTGAGCCGCTTCATGGCCATGCGCAGAATCTCTATGCCGTCGGCGTCGGGCTCGGCATACTGGTGTATCATCCGTTCGGTCATCTGGGCGTTGCAGTGCGTGCCGGGGTGGCTGCGGTAGCGCTCCTCCTGCATGCGGCGCGCCCTGACCACCCGTTGCCTGATGGCTTCGCTGGGCTCACCCGGTGCCGACCGCGAAATGTCGTCGAATGGCACGGGCGTTATCTCAACCTGTATGTCGATGCGGTCGAGCAGCGGGCCCGATATCTTGTTCATGTAACGCTGTATCTGTCCGGGCGAGCATACGCACTTGTGGGTGGGGTCTCCGTAGTAGCCGCAGGGGCATGGGTTCATAGAGGCCACGAACATGAACGAGCAGGGGTATTCCACTGTGTACTTGGAGCGCGATATCGTGATGCGCCTGTCTTCCAGTGGCTGCCGCAATACCTCAAGCACGCTGCGGTTGAACTCGGGCAGCTCGTCGCAGAACAGCACCCCGTTGTGGGCCAGCGATATCTCGCCCGGCTGGGGGTTGGTGCCGCCGCCCACGAGCGCCACGGGCGATATGGTGTGGTGGGGCGAGCGGAACGGTCGCTGCGATATTAGCGACGTGTCGCGGCTTAGCTTGCCCGCCACGCTGTGCACCTGTGTCGTTTCCAGGCTCTCGGCCAGCGACAGCGGCGGCAGTATCGACGGCAGGCGCTTGGCCATCATCGACTTGCCGCTGCCCGGCGGGCCAATCATGATGAGGTTGTGGCCTCCGGCTGCTGCCACCTCGAGCGCGCGCTTCACGCTTTCCTGCCCGCGAACGTCGGCAAAGTCGTGCTCGAAGTGGTTTTGGTTGGCGTAGAACTCGGCCCGTGTGTCTACCACGGTGGGCTCGTATGCCCCGGAGCCGTTGAGAAAGGCTATCACGTCGGTGATGCTTTCCATGCCGTAGACGTCGAGCTTGTCGACCACTGCGGCTTCGCGCACGTTCTGCCGGGGCACAATCAGGCCCTTGAACTGTTCTGCTCGGGCTTTTATGGCTATGGGCAGGGCTCCGCGCACGGGTTGCATGCGGCCGTCGAGCCCCAGCTCGCCTATCATCATATAGCTGCCCAGCCGGCTTGTCTCCACTTTTCCCGAGGCGGCCAGCAGGCCTATGGCCAGCGGCAGGTCGTAGCCGCTGCCTTCCTTGCGCAGGTCGGCCGGTGCCATGTTGACGGTGATGTCGGCCACGGGAAACTTGTAGCCGTTGTTTTGCAGCGCGGCCACTATGCGGTCGTGGCTCTCGCGCACGGCGTTGTCGGGCAGCCCGGTGAGGTGGAACAGCACGCCGCGCGACAGGCTCACCTCCACGGTTACGGTGGTGGCTTCGAGTCCGGTCACGGCTGCGCAGTATGTCTTTACAAGCATTGTGGTATGGGTTTTCGGTGGGATGGTGGTGGTTAGTAATGGCAGCCGTCGTTGGCTGCCGTAAGCGGCTTTGGGGTGGCTGCCCGTTGCGGCAGCCAGGCGTGGGTGTCAACGCTCGCGGCTGCCGCCGAAGTCAAGCTTGCCGAGCATCTTTTCCAGCTGTTCTCTCATCTCGCGCGTGCTGAGGTTGCGGGCCACTATGCGGCCGTCGGCGTCGGCCACGATGTTGCCCGGCACTGTGGCCAGGCCGAAGCGCGCCATCAGCGGCGTGTCCCACATGAGCCCGTCGCACACGGTGGGCCAGTTTATTGAGTCGGCCTTCAGCTCGCGCAGGCATGTGGCTTTGTCGCCGTCGAGGCACAGGCTGACCACGGCCAGGTCGTTGCCCTTGGCGGTCTTGTACCTCCTGAGCCAGCGCTGTATGTTCTGGCTGTCGTAGCTCCACGACGCCCATGCGCTGACCACGTTTACTTTTCCGTTGAGGTTTTTCAGGCTTATGGCTTTGCCGTCGGTGTCGGTGGCGGCAAACTGGGGCAGCTTGGCCCCTATGGCCGATGGCTTCAGCGTCTCCGTCTGCTTGAGCAGCAGGGCTGTGCGCCCGTTGGTCGGGTCGGCCTTGAGCATTGTCTTTAGCAGTTTGGCTGCCGCGGCGTAGTCGGGTTCGTCGGCGCGTATGTAGTAGCGGTCTACCAGGTACATGCTTACGGGCGACGCGGGGTGCTCGCCGACGAAGTCGGCCACGGCTTTTTTCACCTCGGGCGGGGCCATCCTGTTGGCCGACATGCGGAATTTGGTCATGAGCTCGTTGTCGTCGGAGCCCGACACCTCGATTTCCTTCATGTGCGAGACGTCGCCGCTGAGCTTGGCCACCTTGCCGTTGTCGCCGAACACTACAAGCTCGGAGAAGTTTGGGAATATGAGTATGAATGTTGCTTTGTCCGACAGTGGCACGTTGTATGAGAACCGTCCGTCTGCCACTTGTATTGTGTCGCGGCCCTGTGTGCCCCCGTCGGGGCTGTATACGTAGAACTCGCCGCGGTTGAGGTTGCGGAACCGCCCTTCAATGCGGAACCTGCCGTTGCCCGCCCCGCACGCCGTGAGCAATGTCACGGCTGCCATGGCAGCGATGGCATGGACTGATGGTGAAAAAAAAGAGAGGGAACGTAGCGATGGGATGTGCCTGGCCCAAGTGGCTTTCCGCCCGTTGGTGCCGACTGTTGCCTGCTGTCCGGGCTTGCGCCTGGTGTCGGGCCCTGTTGTAAAGGCAAATCCCATTGCTCGTTCCCTCTCCTTATGTGAAGTGAAGTGTGCCGTTTTTACTTGCTGACGTTAGCCAGTTCGAGGTCGTTGGCGGCGTAGGCAGCCAGCGAGGCGTCCTTGCTCACAGCGCTGCGCAGAGCGTTGGCAGCCTCTGTGTTGTTGCCCTGGCGTGCATAGAGTATGGCCTTGAGGTAGTCGGTCATGCCGTCAGAGTTCTTTATGTTGTTGAGCGTGTTTGACGCAGCAGAGTAGTTCTTGTTCAGAATCTGGGCAAGCGCGGCGCTGTTTGAGTTGACTTTGGCGAAGTCCTGCTCTGCAAGGGCGTAGTTGCCCTGTGCCAGGTGCAGGTTGCCGAGCACTTCTGCCAGGCCGTTGGCGTTTGAAGCCTTCGATATGTAGGTCTCTGCTGTCTTGGCGTCGCCAGCCTGCAATGCCAGCAAGCCGAGGTTGGCGTTGGCCTCTCCGTTGTTTGCGTCGATGGCAAGGGCCTTCTGCAGGTAGTTCTTGGCCTCGTCGTAGTTGCCCTTGGCATACTCTATGGTGGCTACATTGTTATATGCGCGGCAGTCGTTGGGGTAAACCTCGGTCGTTGTCTTGTATATCTGCTCCTGCTCGTCGGCGTTGTCTTTGAGCGTTGCGGCATACAGAAGCTCCTCTACGCTGAGCTGCTTCGGGTCTTCCTTATACTGTGCCAGTATCTGGTCGTCGTCGCGGCCGATGACCTCATAGTTGATGGTCATGCGCGAACGGCGCAGCTGCGGCAGGATGCCGTCGGCCAGCTCGCGGAATCCGGCGCTCATGTTCTTGATTTGGCGCTCACGCTCTTCGGGGTCTTTGTACATCGAGAGGACGCGCAGGATGACATCCTTGTCCTGTATGTTCGATGCCTGCACGAGCTCCTGGAAGCCTTCCCAGTCTTGTGCGGTGTACTTGGCGTCGACGTTGGCGTCGGCCAGTTTTGCCTTCTTGAGCTGCTGGTCAACATACTTCTCGGTGTTCTTCTGGCGCTGGTTGGCAAGCTTGTCGTTCAGCTCCACACCTCCGTCAGGCGATGCATAAGCCGATATCTCTATGTTGTTCAGGTTGAGGCCTTCCTTGTCTGCGTTGATTTTCTTGAGCAACTCCACGAATTCTGTAACGGAGTTGTTCTTCAGCTCGCTCTTGCGCAGGTTGGCCTGCTGGATGAGGAACTTGATGTTGGCAACTTGCTTTGCTTCTGTCACGCGGCGGAACGAGTCGGGGGCAATGCAGGCCTGGGCGCTCTTCACAGTGCGGCCCACCAGCTCTGAAGTGGCAATCACGCCGTCGGCCACCTTCACGGCAGGTATTTCCTTTTCTTTCTTGCCTATCTTGGCGTCGAAGGTGAGGTAGAGCTCGCTCTTCTGCATCTCGGGCACATACTTGAAGTTGGTCTTCATTGTGTAGTTGCCACCCACCTGGTAGGAGATGGTCTGGTCGTTGCCTTCCACCTTCTCGCCCTGGAACGTGGCGCTAGTGCCGCGTGCCACTTGCCCGTTGCCGTAGCGCAGCTCCGGAGTAACGGTGACAACAGCCTTTTTCTTCATGTACTTCTCAGGGAAGGAGCCGTTGATTGTGGCAGGCACCTGTCCGGCGTGAGATTCCAGCGGGTTGGGAACCACCTTGAAGTTGTCGGCCGTCAGCGGGCCAAGCTTCGAACACGATGTCAGCAACAACAATGATGCGGCTGACAAGAAAACAAGATTCTTCTTTTGCATTTTATTAGATATTTACAAGGATATGCGTGCTGTTAGCCTGCAGCCTGGTTAGCTTGCAGCCTGCCTCCTTTCGTTTTACACTGCTGCAAAGATAAACATCTAATTCTGTATTAGAAGAAATTCCGACAAATTTTTATGTTTTATTAATCCTTCACGCGCAATTATGGCATGCGGTGGCGCCGGTGGCGTGCCCTTTGTGGCATTGGTCGGCGTTATTGTTCGGTTTGTCTGTTGCTGCCGTGCCGGGCTTTCGGCAGTGCCGCGGCGTAAAAATATCTGCTTTCCTTTCGGTTAATCGATAATTTGCATTAACTTTGCACCAAAATAAAAAGCAAACAATAGATACATCACTCGAATATGGAAGAGAAGCATTACAAGCGCACCACCGTCACGGCAGCACTGCCATACGCCAACGGGGGGGTGCATATTGGCCATTTGGCCGGTGTGTATGTGCCGGCCGACATATACGTGCGCTACCTCAGGCTCAAGGGTGAGGACGTGCGGTTCATCTGCGGAAGCGACGAGCACGGTGTG
This sequence comes from Marseilla massiliensis, assembly GCF_023336985.1. Lineage (NCBI taxonomy): Bacteria > Pseudomonadati > Bacteroidota > Bacteroidia > Bacteroidales > Prevotellaceae > Marseilla > Marseilla massiliensis. The sequence continues at coordinate 46,828 of NZ_JAMBLP010000022.1, forward strand.
CCAATCACCATCCGCGCCAAGAAAGAGGGCATCACGCCGCAGGCTGTCGTCGACCGTTATCACGCCATGATAAAGAAGAGTTTCGAGGATTTCGGCATTTCATTCGACATCTATAGCCGCACCACGTCGGGCATTCACAGCCAGACGGCGTCGGATTTCTTCCGCAAGCTCTATGACGACGGCAAGCTCATAGAGCGCGAGAGCGAGCAATACTACGACGAGGAGGCCCACCAGTTCCTCGCCGACAGATACATCACGGGCGAGTGCCCGCACTGCCATAACCCCAAGGCCTATGGCGACCAATGCGAGAAATGCGGCAGCGACCTTGACCCGACGGAGCTCATCAACCCGCAGTCGGCCATCAGCGGCTCCAAGCCTGTGCTGCGGAAAACCAAGAACTGGTACCTGCCATTGAACGAATACCAGGACTGGCTCAAGCAATGGATACTCGAGGGGCACAAGGAGTGGCGCCCTAACGTTTACGGCCAGTGCAAGAGCTGGCTTGACCTCGACCTCCAGCCGCGCGCCATGACGCGCGACCTCGACTGGGGCATACCCGTGCCGGTGGACGGGGCTGAGGGCAAGGTGCTCTATGTGTGGTTTGACGCGCCCATCGGCTACATATCAAACACAAAGGAACTGATGCCCGACGACTGGGAGAAGTGGTGGAAAGACCCCGAGACCCGGCTCGTGCATTTCATCGGAAAAGACAACATTGTGTTCCATTGCATAGTGTTCCCGTCGATGCTCAAGGCCCACGGAGGCTACATACTGCCCGACAATGTGCCGGCCAACGAGTTCCTGAACCTTGAGAACGACAAGATATCCACGTCGCGCAACTGGGCCGTATGGCTTCATGACTACCTGCTGGAGATGCCGGGCAAGCAAGACGTGATGCGCTATGTGCTCACTGCCAACGCCCCCGAGACCAAGGACAACAACTTCACCTGGCGCGATTTCCAGGACAGGAACAACAACGAACTGGTGGCCGTCTATGGCAATTTCGTCAACCGTGCCCTCCAGCTTACCAAGAAATACTGGGACGGGGTGGTGCCTGCCTGCGGCGAGCTCACGCCGACCGACCATGCCGCGCTCGACGAGTTCAAGGACGTGAAGCAGAAGGTCGAGGCACTGCTCGACGTGTTCAAGTTCCGCGATGCCCAGAAGGAGGCCATGAACCTGGCCCGCATTGGCAACAGGTACATCACCGAGTGCGAGCCGTGGAAGGTATGGAAGACCGACCCGAAGCGCGTCGAGACCATATTATATGTGTCGCTCCAGATTGTGGCCAACCTCGCAATAGCCTTCGAGCCGTTCCTCCCGTTCAGCAGCGCCCGCCTGCGCAGGATGATAAACATGGACGGGGCCGACTGGGGAAGCCTCGGGCGCACAGACCTGCTGGCCCCTGGCCACAAGCTCGGCGAGCCAGAGTTGCTCTTCGAGAAGATTGACGACGAGGCCATTGACTACCAGCTCAAGAAGCTCGACGACGCCAAGAAGGCCAACGAGGCCGCTGCCCACAAGGCCGACCCGGTGAAGGCTACGGTCGATTTTGCCGACTTTGAGAAGATTGACATACGCGTAGGGCACATCAAGGCCTGCGAGAAGGTGAAGAAGGCAAACAAGTTGCTCAAGTTCACAATAGACGACGGGAGCGGCACCGACCGCACCATCGTCAGCGGCATAGCCAAGTTTTACGAGCCCGAAGAGCTCGTGGGCAAAGACGTGCTGTTCATTGCCAACCTCGCGCCGCGCAAGCTCATGGGCATAGAGAGCCAGGGAATGATACTCTCGGCCGAGAATTTTGACGGCTCGCTGAGCGTGACCACCATACTGCGCAAGGTGAACCCCGGCAGCAAGGTGTGCTGACACAGCGCCCTGCAGGCTTATTGACAACACCGCTCAATGGAATCGCTGAAGGAGAAAACGGCCAAGGGAATACTTTGGGGCGGGATGAACAACTTCATCCAGCAGGCGCTCGGACTGTGCTTCGGCATAATGATGGGGCGGTTGCTATCGCCCGACGACTACGGCATGATAGCCATGATAACCATCTTCCCGCAGATTGCCATAACGCTGCAGAACAGTGGTTTCACCGTGGCCCTCACCAACATAAAGCAACCAGGACACCGGGAGTACAACTCGGTGTTCTGGTTTAATGTCATTGTAGGCACGGCCATGTATGCGCTGCTCTTCTTTTGTGCACCGCTGATAGCCGACTATTACCATACAGACAAGCTCGTGCCGCTGTGCCGTTATGCCTTTCTCAACATACTTTTTGCCAGCTTTGCCACAGCCCAGTCGGCCTACCTGTTCAAAAACCTCATGGTAAAGCAGCAGGCGAAGGCCGGAATGACGGCCGTGCTCTGTTCCAACATAGTGGGCGTGAGCATGGCTTTCTCGGGCATGGGCTACTGGTCGCTGGCCACCCAGGGGCTTGTCTTCGTGGGTGTCAACACCGTGTTGCTGTGGCGGTGCTCGCCGTGGCGCCCGTCGTTGCGCATCGACTTCGGCCCTGTCAGGCGCATGTTCCGCTTCAGCGTCAAGGTGCTTGCCACCGGCATACTGAACAATGTGAACAGCAATGTGCTCAACATCTTGCTGGGACGCTACTTCTCGCCATACGCCACGGGGTGCTACAACCAGGCTTATCAGTGGGACAACAAGTGCTATTACCTCGTGCAGGGCACCGTGCAGCAGGTGACGCAGCCGGTGCTGGCCGACCTCAGCGGGCAGAGCTTGCGCCGCCTCGGTGCCATGCGCAAGATGGTGAGGCTCATCTCTTTCGTGTCGTTCCCGCTGCTGTTCGGCCTCGGCCTTGTGGCCCGCGAGTTCATAGTGCTGGCCATAACCGACAAATGGCTGTTCTCGGCCGGGCTGATGCAGATACTGTGCATCAGCGGCGCGGTCATGCCTCTGCACACATTCCTGTCTAATGTGGTGCTCAGCTGCGGGCGATCGGGTGTCAACCTGTGGTGCACGTGCGGCCTGGGGCTGGCCTCTATAGTGCTGATGGTTTGCATCTGGCCGCTCGGCATACGCTCGATGGTGGTGGGTTATACGGCGCTCAACCTGCTGTGGGTGCTTGTGTGGCACTTTTTTGTGCGCCGGCTCACTGGCTACGGCTTCGTGATGTTCATGCGCGACACGCTTCCTTTTGCCTTCGCCGCCATGGCGGTGATGGCCGCCACCTACTTTGCCACGGCGTGGATAGGCAACATGGCCGTGCTGCTCGTGGCGCGCATAGCCGTGGCCGCCGTGCTGTATTATGCTGTTATGCGTGTGGCCCGCGTCCACATCCTCAATGAGTGCCAGCAGTTTATTGTCAACAAGTTGTTCAAACGCAAGCATTGATCATGGACACAAGCAAGACGGTGGATGTGGTGATGTGCACCTACAACGGCGAGCGCTACCTGCGCGAGCAGCTCGACTCAATCATCGGGCAGACCTATCCGATACACAGGCTCATTGTGCAAGACGACCGTTCGACCGACGGCACCGTGGCCATTGTCAGGGAATATGCCGCCCGTTACCCCTTCATCAGCCTCTATGTCAACGGGCGCAACCTTGGCTACAACCTCAACTTCAAGTCGGCCGTCATGCGTGCCACGGCCGACTTCGTGGCCATTTCCGACCAGGACGACGTGTGGTTTGCCGACAAGATAGCCCGCCAGGTCGAGGCCATCGGCGGCCACAACATCTGCTTCTCGGCCCACGTGCGCGGCAGCCGCCTTGAGGGTGCCCGCCGGGTGGAGCCGCAGCATTCGCTCAAGGCGCTGCTTTTCCACGGCTTTGCGGGCCACACCATGCTGCTGCGCCGCGACTATGTGCAGCGCGAGGGGGCGTGGCTCGACTGCATCATCTACGACTGGAGCCTTGCGCTCAACGCTTATTTCTATCGCGACAAGGCCATAACCTACATTGCCGAGCCGCTCAACTGGCACCGCACCCACCCGGACGAGGCGGCCAGGAGGGTGGGCGGTGGGCCTTCTGTCGGCGCCGCAGCTGCCGCCCTTGGCCCGCTTGCCCCTTATGTGGTGGGCTACCGCCATTACCGCCAGCTGCAGCACAAGGCCAAGTGGCGCCGCCTTTACACCCATGTCTGTGCCCAGACGGCATCGGATGCGTTGCGCACAGAGCACACCATGGCCCGTTGCATGCTCTCGCCGGGCGCATTGCCGTTGCTGCGCCTGTGCCTTTGTTGCATGAGGCATCGCCGTTCCACATATTATAATAAGGCAAAGGCCGGCGGACTGATGGGCGCGGTGCGCGGCTTTTTCTATCCGCTCATATTCGCTTACCGCAACTCCGACTTCGACGACTGAATGGCCTTGCAGGCCATGCGCAACCGCCTGGAGTTGCCATACAAGCCGTTTCGTCATTCAAGGCGTGCCGTTTTGCATGGTCATACGTGCCGTTTCGCAGTCTGATACGGCACGTTTCGCAACGTGCTTGTTTACAGGCTGTTGGGCGGCCATGGCCGTGGCGGCGCAAAGAGCCTTTGCCCTCTAACTCCATCTAACTCCTCTTAACTCCCTAACTCCCGCAAGAAAGACTATTGTCTTAGCTCCGAACAAAGAATTAAGAATTTAAAATTAAGAATTAAGAGTTAAGAAAATATGCCATGCGCAGTGTCAGTCAAATGCAAAAGTCTGCACTCCTGAACTCCTGTCTCCTGCCACTCCTAATTAAGGGATGGGCTGCGAGGCGTCAGTCAAATGCTATTGTCCCCTAACTCCCTCTATCTCCTTATAACTCCTTCTAACTCCTCTTGACTCCCTAACTCCCGTGAGAAAGACTATTGTCTTAACTCCTTTACTCCCTAACTCCTTAACTCCTAAAAAGCCCCTTGATTTATCCAGTGAGCCCAAAAAAGCGCGCCTATTCCCATAGACGCGCTTTCTGCAATGTTTGGAGCGTTTACTCCTGGATTAATAATTTAGTAAAGGGGATTCTGCTGAATGTTCGGGTTGGCGTTGATTTCGGCCACGGGTATCAGCGGCAGGGCCTTCTTCGAGTCGCGGTTGAATGTGCGTGCCTCTTCCGTCAGCACGTCGTGCCACCCGCGGTTGTTGTCGTTGGTGTAGCGAACCACGGTCTCTCCGCGCCTTATCACGTCGAAGTAGCGCTGTCCCTCGCCCACAAGCTCCTTGCGCCGCTCCATGTATATGCGGTCGAGCGTGATGTTTTCGGCCGTCACCACCTTCGTTGCGTCGGTGGTGCGGTTGGTTATCAGCTTGTTGAGCAGCTGTGCAGCGGCAGCCTTGTCGCCCGTCTGGAATGCGGCCTCGGCAGCGCTCAGGTACACCTCCGACAGGCGCAGCATAGGCACGTTGGCATAGCGCACGTCGCCGTTGTGCGCCGGCATCTTGTTGATGAACACCCCGTGCTTCACAAAGTCGTTGCCGTCGGTTTCAAATTTGCCGGCATAGGTGTCGGGGTCGCCGCCCGGCTTGAGCAGCACATTGTTTCGTGCGTCGGCCGGGTCGGCCTCCATTGCCTCGGCAAATGCCTTGGTCACCATGATGTCGCCGTAGCCGGGAACATCGCCATGGGCGTCGCTCATGCAGTAGGCTATGCCCTCGCGGTCGGTCCAGTCCTTGTTGTCGTTGATAGACAGCTCGAATATTATCTCGTTGTTGTGTGCGTTGCTGGTCTTTGCCCATGCCTCGGCATACTGTTCTGGAGTCCACAGCACGTAGGGAGAGTTGCTTATTATGTCGCGCGCGGTGGCCAGGGCCTTGCCCCATTCGCCCTTTGTCATGTACACACGCACCTGCAATGCCTTGGCTGCCCACAGGTTGATGTACACCGATGCGTCGCCTTTGTTTGATGTGGGCAGCGCCCCCGACTTCACGGCGTCGTCCAGGTCTTTCTCTATCTGTGTGTAGCATTCGGCCACAGTGTTGCGTTTCGGCTTGTTGGCGTATGCGTTTTCAACAGGCTTGAGCATTATCGGCGCGCCGAGCGAAGCCCCTTTGTCCATGGTGTAGGGCTTGCCGTAGATGCGCGTCAGGTCGAACAGTGCCATGGCCCTGAGCGTCTTGGCCTCGGCCTCGTATTGTGCTATGGCCTCGTCGTCGCCCAACGTGCCGCTCTCGGCGGCCTCTATCACGCGGTTGGCCCTCTCGGTGACTATGAAAGCCGACTGCCACGGAGTGTTGTCGCCTGAGAAGTTGTCGGCCGTGGAGTAGGTCATGTAGTAGTAGAAATTGCCGCGTCCGCTTCCGTCCACCCAGTTGTACTGCACGTCTTCGCCTCTCATGTCGCCGTAGATGAACATGTTGCGGCCGTAATAGTCGACAAAGTCTCTGATGCCTTTCAGCGAGGCGTAAACGCCGTTGCGCACAGTCTCGAGGTCGCTCACCGTTGTCACGGCTCCGCTGGCGTCTATTCCGTCAGACGGTGTCTGGTCGAGCCAGTCGTTGCCGCACGACGTCATGCCGGCTATAATCGACAGGATGGCCATTGCTCTATATATTCTTGCTGTTTTCATATTTCGTTTGATTTATGTTGTTATTGTGCTAATTAACTTGATGTATGGCCGGAGCGGCAATCAGAAGTCGAGCTCCACGCCGAAGGCGAACGTCCTGTAGGCCGGCGTCTCAAACGTCATTATTCCGCTCGGGCTCATCTCCGGGTCTACCACGAGGTCTTTCGACTTCCATGTCAGCAGGTTGGAGCCCGAGAAGTATGCGCGGGCCTTGGTCAGTCCGAGCTTGCTGATGAAGCTTGTCGGGGCGCTGAAGCCTATGGTGAGGCTCTTCAGCCGCAAGTAGTCGGTGGGCATGAGCCATCGCGACGAGGCCGTTGTCGATGCGCTTCCGTACTGGAACTTGGGCAGCTTGGCGTTGGTGTCGCCCGGACCCGTCCACATTTCCGACAGGTCGTATGACGCCGGCACGGCGCCGCCGTAAAGGTATCTGCCGCCGTCGGTGTGCTGCCATGTGGCGTAGTCGAACGCTTCGCCACCCACAGAGTAGGTCAGCGTGAAGCTCAGGTCTATGAACTTGTAGCGCAGGGTGTTGGTCAGTCCGCCCTCTATGGCCGGGTCGTGCTTGCCCACAATGGTCTTGTTGGCCTGTGCTATCTCGGTGGTGGTGTTGCGGGCGTTGCCGGTTCCGTCGTTGATGTAGTAGAGGGGCTTGCCCGTCTGGGCGTCCACGCCGGCGTATTCATACAGGTAGTACGAATAGTAAGGCTCGCCCACGCGGTGTATCATAGGCCCGCTTATTATCTCCTGGCTCTCGCCGTCGAGCTTGGTTAGCTTGTTGCTGTTGTGCGAAAGGTTGAGCGACGTGGTCCAGTTGAAGTCTTTCGTGTCGAAGTTCACCGAGGTGACGGTCATCTCAAATCCCTTGTTCTCCATCTCGCCCACGTTCATTGGCTGCGTGAACACGTATGCCCCTGCGTTGCCGTCATAGCGGTAGTGGCCTCCTGTCATTGACACGGGCAGGTTGTATATCAGGTCCGACGTCTTGCGCTGGTAGTAGTCGAGCGTCACCGAAATGCGGTGCAGGAACTGCAGGTCGAGTCCGATGTTCCACGTCTTGTTCTTCTCCCACCTCAGGTCGGGGTTGGCAATGCCTACTATTCCCATGCCCGACATGCCGTTGTAGTTCTGGTTGCTGTACTTGTAGAGGTTCATGTAGGCATAGTAGTCGGACGGCTGCGTGCCGTTGACGCCGTAGCTCAGTCGCAGCTTGCCGTCGGAGAGCACATCCTTGACGGCCGCCATGAACTTCTCGTCTATAAAGCGCCATGCTCCCGACACCGACCAGAACGTGCCCCATCGGTTGTCGCGCGACAGCTTGGATGTGCCGTCGGTGCGCATGCTTGCGCCAATGTAGTATCGCCCTGCGTAGTTGTAGTCAATGCGGCCGAGGTAAGACGTGAGCCTGTAAGAGCTGTAGCCCGACGACGCATTGGTCTCGGCGGCGTTGCCGAATTCGTAGAGCTGCCCCGGATATTTCTGTCCGCTGACGTAGTTGTCGGAGTTAACGAAGTTCTCGGTCTCAAAGCCCAGCAGCGCGTTGACGTTGTGCTGGCCGAACGTTTTCTCGTATGTCAGCTGCGTTTGCGAGTTGAGCTGTTGGTAAGAGAGCTTGTCGCGCTGCATCACTCCGCCCGGTCCGCCGTCGTTAGAGAACTTGTCCCACAGCACGTCCTCGGTGCCGTCAAAGTAGTCGTAGGCTATTTTCTCGCTCAGCTTCAGGTTGTCCCAGATGTTGTAGGTGAGCTTTACGGTGCTGAATGCCTTGGTGAATGTGTACACATCCGATGAGTGGTCGCGCTCGAATATCGGGTTGACGCCAAACAAGCCGCAGCCGTCGTTGAGCGTGCCGTCGTCGTTGTATGGTGTCGACGACGGGTTTTGCACCCAGGCGTAGTTCATTATCGGGCTGGTGAACGAAGTGCCTTCGTTGGCCAGGTCTTGCCTGGTGCGCGACAGCTGCGTGGTTACCTGAAGGTCGAACCGCCCGAAAGAGTGCTGCAGGTTGGCGTTGCCGGTGATGCGCTCCAGTCCCTGGTCGTAGGCAATGCCCAGCTGCTTGTTGTATGCGAGCGACGCATAGAACTTGGTGTCGGTGTTGCCTCCCGTGACGCTCATCTGGTAATTCTGGTGCGAGCCGGTGCGGAAGAGCAGGTCTTTCCAGTCGGTCCATCCGTTCTTGGGCATCGAGGCGTATGCGTCTATCTTGCTTTCGGCATAGGCTTTGGCGTCGGCTGCCGACATGCCGAGGTCATAGATGGCCTGGTTTTCGAGGCCCTTGCTCAGCAGGGCGCGCCTGTCGTCGCCGCCCAGGGTGGGCCTGTAGTTTATTGCCATGTTCGAGAATCCCCAGTTGCTGCGGAACGACAGCTTGGTCTTTCCGGCCTTGCCGCTCTTCGTCGTGATGACAATCACGCCGTTGGCCGCGCGCGAACCATATAGTGAAGCGGCCGCAGCGTCTTTTATCACCGTCATCGACTCGATGTCGTTGGGGTTGATTGTCGACAGCAGGTCGGAGCCAGTGTCGTTGTATGAGCCCGAGAACGGGTTGGCGTCGCCGCTCTGCACCGGTGTGCCGTCTACCACGATGAGCGGGTCGTTGCCGGCGTTGATGCTGCTCATTCCCCTTATCCTGATGCTCTTTGTGCCGCCGGGGGCGCCCGATGTCTGGCTTATCGACACGCCGGCCACTCCTCCCGACAGCTTGTCGGCTATCGAGATTACCGGCACGTCTTGCATGGCGTCGGTCTTCAGGCTCTGGGCCGAGCCGGTGAACGATGCCTTCTTGAAGTTGCCGTAGCCCGTGATGATGGTCTCGGCCAGCTCGTTCTTGGCTTCCAGCAGCTTGACCTTCATGCCGTCTTTGGCTGCCACTGTCTGGGGCTCGAAGCCAATGTAAGATATCCTCACATTCTTTTTGCCGGCGGGAAGTGTTATGCTGAACTTTCCGTCGCCGTTTGTCACTGTGCCTTTTGAGGTTCCGTCTACAACGATGGTGGCCCCTATTACAGGAGAGCCGTCACTGTCTGACACCACCGACCCCCTTATCAGGGCCTGCGCCATCGCAAATCCGCATGTCGTGATGAGCAATGACAAAATGATAAACAATCTTTTCCTCATGATGCTTTTTGTTTTAATAAGTGGATAATTATTTACTCTTTGGCATTCAATCCCGGTTTCGTTCACAAATTTAGAAACCTTTTCTTAATTTTAAGGCTTATAGTATTAAAACTTTGCGCGTTGGTAACGGTTTGATGGAATGATTCTGTGTTATCGGATAAATGTTAATTGAGAAAACACAATATTTTATAGAATGAAAGGAAAAATGGCTATGCTTAGGGCTGTTTCACCGATATGTTGGCATAATCTTCGCATAATGTTAAAAAACGCCAGTTTCGCTGTTGCTGTCTCGCATTGGCCTCATGCCCTGGCCGTGGGCGTTTGGGGTGGTTTCGGCAGCAGCCGTGCGGCTCCGCCTTGCCGGCCCCGGGCGGTAGCCTTTGCCCTGCCGCCTGCCACGGTGGTGCCGGTTGCGTGCGGGTGGTTGCCGTGGGTGGGCGTGGCATGGCGGTCTGTCGGCCCCGGTCGTGGCGGCATGTCTGGGTGGCATCCTGCCGCGCCATGCCAACCCCTTGGCGCCCAGCAGTTTGCAAAACGGCTCGTTTTGCCTTGCCGAACGGCCCGTTTCAGGGTTCCATACGGGCCGTTCGGCAACCCCATACGGGCCGTTTGGGCTCGCAGGGCGCCAATAGC
>NZ_JAMBLP010000023.1:0-52157 GCF_023336985.1 Marseilla massiliensis
ATTACGTGAAAACAAGAAATCCGGAAGTTACGTCCTATCCTTATTTTTATTATTTTTGCAGCCTGAAAAATGGAATGACCGGCAAATGAGTGCTTATAAAATCATTTACAGAAACAAGATTCACAGTTTCCACTTCTGGGGCGTCGCCGCTCTGATTTAGCGACGCCGCACGGTCTTTCCAAACCATATCCACACCGTAAACATTAAGTAGGTGTTCAAAATTAATTGCCATCAAATTGTGCGCTATTTCGGAGATGCATGCCAAAGTCCGAAGAGAGAGCGTAGCGGGCTACGCGACCGATGAGACTTGGGTATGCGGCCCGAAAGAGCACACAAGATGGTGGCAAAGACATGGAAGACACCTGCTAGGTCAATTATCTCGGTTAATTTTGAACAGATACTTAACCAACATCTTTATTTATGAGCAAAACAAAAGGGCTCATAGTGCTGCTATGCTCTGCAGCACTGTGCAGCCATGACCTTCATGCCCAGCCGCGCACGATGGGCATCGACGAACTGTTGAGCCTGGCCGATGCCAACAGCCAAAGCATCAGGGCCTATACCACCGGAACGGAAGCGGCCGGCGAGGCCCTCAAAGCGGCCAAGGCAAACCGCCTGCCCGACATCAGCGCATCGGCATCGGCCAGCTACCTGGGCAACGGCAGGCTGTGGGACAGAGACTTCGGCAACGCGCTGACCATTGGCATGCCTCACTTCGGCAACAACTTCGCCATAGAGGCCCGCCAGACCATATATGCCGGAGGGGCCATCGACGGCAGCATACGCCTGGCAGAGCTGGGCCGGAGGCAGGCCGAACTGGACCGGGAGAAGAACCGGCAGGACACGCGCTTCGAACTGCTGGGATGCTACCTCGACCTGTACAAGCTGAACAACCAGGCCCGGGTGCTGGAAAACAACATTGAACTGGCCCAACGGGTGATTGCCGACATGAGGGCGAGGCGCGAGCAGGGCACGGCCCTGAAAAACGACATCACGCGCTACGAACTGCAGGTGGAGTGCCTAAGGCTGCAACTGACCAAGGTGACCGACGCCGCAACCATAGCAAACCACAAGCTGACCACCACGCTGCACCTGCCCGTGAGCACGCTGATTGTGCCGGACACGGCCATGGCAGGGGCTGAAGTGGCGGCAGAGGGCGAAGCCTACTGGCAGGCCATGGCCGACATGGGCAACATAGACATCAAACAGGCCGCCAACGACATAGAGGCCAACAGTCAGAAAGCCCGGCTCGAGAGGGCCGGGCGGCTGCCAAAGGTGGCCATGGTGGCTGCCGACCATCTGGACGGGCCCATAACAATCGAGGTGCCCGCGCTCGACAACAACTTCAACTACTGGTTTGTGGGGCTGAGCGTCAGCTATGACATTTCGTCGCTGTTCAAAAACACGGGCAGGCTGAAGCAGGCCCGGCTCAAGGTGAGGCAGGCGGCCGAAATGCACAGCCTGGCCCGCGAACGGGTGGAAAACGCCGTGCAGGCGGGATACACCAACTTCATGACGGCATTCAAGGAGGTGGACACCCATGAGAAGAATGTGCAACTGGCCGACGAAAACTACCATGTGACTAACAACAGATACCGCAACGGCCTGGCCTTGCTCACCGACTTGCTCGATGCGGCCAACGCTAAGCTGGGCGCCGACCTGGCACTGGCAGACGCCCGCATCAACGTGATTTTCAACTATTACCGCATGAGGTATCTTACGCATACGCTATGAGCCGAGGGAGGGATGGATTGGGAGGTAGAGGGAGTTATGAGAAGGCAAGAAGGAGTTAGAGGACATTTGACACGGACGGATGCCCGGGAGGTAGAGGGAGTTATGAGAAGGAAAGAAGGAGTTAGAGGACATTTGCCACGGCTGGATGCCCGGGAGGCAGAGGGAGTTATGAGAAGGCAAGGGGGAGTTAGAGGACATTTGCCACGGACGGGGGCCCGGGAGGCAGAGGGAGTTATGAGAAGGCAAGAAGGAGTTAGAGGACATTTGCCACGGACGGATGACCGGGAGGTAGAGGAGCTGGAAGAGCTGGCAGACAACTGCCTTAGCCGGATGCCTTGGGAAGACTGTAGAGGCGGAAAGCATATACTGAGCAATAACAAACATTAAACAACAATACAAATTGCATGACTATGATTTCAAGAAATACTAAAAAGAGAATATACAACACTGTGGTGATAGCACTCATTGTGGCAGGACTGGCGTATGTCTGCTCCCGGTTTGTGCACCCGGGAGTGGAATACACCGACAACGCGCAGGTGGGACGACACATCACACCGGTGAACTCGAGGGTGCAGGGCTTTGTCAAGAAGGTTTGCTTCGAGGAGTACCAAACTGTGCACAAGGGCGACACGCTGGTGATAATAGAAGACGCTGAGTTCCGCCTACGGCTGGCGCAGGCCGAGGCCGACCTGGCCAACGCCACCTCGGGCAGAAGGGCCACGACAACGGGCATTGCCACAACACGGAACAACCTGTGGGTGAGCGACGCCGGAATAGACGAGGCCAAGGTGCAGATGGACAACGCCGAGCGCGAATGGAAGCGGTACAGGCTGCTGCTGGCACACGACGCTGTGACGCAGCAGCAACATGACAATGTGAAGACGGCATACGAGTCGGCCAAGGCCCGCTACGAGGGGCTGACGAGGGCCAGGCACTCTACGGCCCTGGCCAAAGACGAACAGGGCCACAGGCTGGAACAGAACGAGGCGGCGGTGAGGGTGGCCGAGGCTGCCGTCGACCTGGCACGGCTAAACCTTTCGTACACGGTGATAGTGGCCAGCTGCGACGGAACGACCGGACGCAAGGGCATACACGAGGGCCAGCTGGTGCAACCGGGACAGACGATGGTTGAGATTGTGGACGATTCCGACCTGTGGGTGACGGCCAACTACCGCGAGACGCAACTCAACAACATCAGCGTGGGCGACGAGGCGGTGCTGACGGCCGACGCCGTGCCGGGCGTGACATACACAGGAAAGGTGGAGGCCATATCCGGCGCCACCGGCGCCGCCTACTCGCTCATACCGCAAGACAACGCCACGGGCAACTTTGTAAAGGTGGAGCAGCGCGTGCCGGTAAGGATAACCCTTGCGGGCAACGACGCCGACAAGCTGAAGCGGTTGCGCGCCGGCCTCAACGTGGAATGTAAAGTGAAGCACTGACATGGGAGCACCGGTAACCAACGGGCCGTTCGCCATGCCCATGATGCGCCGCGCTGTGCCGCGCAGGCTGCAACCGTGGCTTTACGTATTCATGGCCGTGACGTTCCAGCTGTCGGGCGGACTGTACCTCGGCACCATGGCCGAGATGATGGGCGAGACGGCCATGATGCGCGAAGACTTGCTCATGTGCCTCTACGCCAACCTGGCGGGAATGGCCGTCTACTTCCCTATTCTGTTCAGGATGAAGTTCAGGTTTACCAACAAGACGCTGCTCGCAGCGGCCGCCACGGGCGTGATGGCCTGCAACCTGGCCGCCCCGCACATATCGTTTCTGCCGCTGCTGTGGGCAGTGTGCTTCGTCGAGGGCGTGTGCAAGATACAGGGAACGTTTGAGTGCATGTCGACCATACAGCTGTGGATGACGCCCAACCGCGACTTCACTGTGTTTTTCCCCATGCTGCATATCGTGATATTGGGCAGCATGCAGGTGGCCGACATAGCCGCAACCACGCTGATGCACCACTACCACTGGACGGCGATGCACTGGCTGGTGGCAGGACTGATGATGGCCGACCTGCTCATAATAACGCTGTGCACCCGCCACTTCCGCATAGTGAAGAAGTTTCCGCTGGTAGGCATCGACTGGCTGGGGGCTCTGCTCTGGGCCCTGTTGCTGCTCGAAGTGGCCTACATGCTGGCCTACGGCGACTACCACGACTGGTGGGCCAGCCATGTGATGATGGCGGTGGCGGCCGCGGCGGCTGCGACCCTGGCGGCATGCGTGGGCCGTATGCTCCACATTCGCCACCCGTACATAGAGCCGCAGATGTGGACTTACAGGCACTTGGCGGCCATACTGCTGCTCATCACAGTGGTAGAGATGCTCATGGCGGCAGAGCGCTCGCTCGAGGAAGTGTTCTATGAGGGCGTCATGCACTACGACGCCACGGTGAGCATGAGGCTCGACTGGCCTGCGATGGGCGGCATAGTGGCAGGCTGCCTCTTCGCCTTCCGGTGGATGCACGTATGGCGGCTGGGCTACCTCAGGCTGCTGGCTGTGGGCATAGCCGTGCTGGCCTGCTACCTGGCGGGGTTCTATTTCACCCTGTCTGCCGACATCCACATATCACAGCTCTACCTGCCCGTGGCCTGCCGCGGATTTGCCTACGCCGTGCTCAGTGCCACATTCATGGTTTGCCTGGAGGAAACCATGACGTTCCGCCACTTCTTCCAGGCTCTGAGCGTGTTCAACATGCTGCACATGGTTGTTGGCGGCGTGACGGGGTCGGCCATTTACACCGAGGCCCTGCAGTATCTAACGGCCGACAACACGGCCCGCTACGGGGCGGCGATAGACCGAGTGGCGATGCCCGGAGGCACTGGGGCCGTGGCCCGGATGATGGCGGAGTTTGTGCCACGCACGCTGGAGGTGGGCCTGAAACAGATTTACGGCTGGTGCACCTACGCTTGCCTGGCGCTGCTGTTGCTCTTCATGCTATACGACGCACCCATGCGCCGTGAGCTGAAAAAGATGCCGAGCTGGAGGCGGCTGCGCCGTGAGGTGGCCGCCGAGGTGGCCGAATGTCACGGTGGCAACGCCCACGACGGCCACGCGGAAAGCAGGTCGCAAGCTAAGCCCATGGCCGGCGAATGAACAGGCGGACGCAGGGCCGCAGGCAAAATACCGACGGGATGGGGCAAGAAAAAGTAATGCGTCTACACAGATAACCACAGAAAAAGGTTAACTTTGCATTGTCTTTGAATAAGATTGGCGGCACCCGGGCAACAGGCGGGCAAGCCCGCAGTGGGCCCGTTTGCATTATCTCTGAACAAAATACTTTATGAACGAAAACGACAAGGAGCAAACACTATGAACGAAACTCTGACGAAAGACACATCAAAGGTGTTCTTCACCGACTTCCGCTGCCGCCCCGACGAAGGGCCGGCCGACAAGCTGAAAAGGCTAATCAAGGCCGCCGGCATTGGCAACATCGACATGGACGGCAAGTTTGTGGCAATAAAGATGCACTTCGGCGAGCTGGGCAACATGAGCTTCCTCAGGCCGAACTACGCCCGGGCGGTGGTCGACGTGGTGAAGGGCCTGGGCGGGAAACCGTTTCTCACCGACTGCAACACGCTGTATCCCGGCAGCCGCAAGAATGCCATCGAGCACCTGTACTGTGCGTGGGAGAACGGATTTACACCGCTCACCGTGGGCTGTCCGGTGATAATTGGCGACGGGCTGAAAGGCACCGACGACGTGGACGTGACTGTCAATGGCGGCGAATATGTCAAGGCGGCCAAGATTGGGCGCGCGGTGATGGATGCCGATGTGTTCATATCGCTGACCCACTTCAAGGGCCACGAGATGACGGGCTTCGGCGGAACCATCAAGAACATTGGCATGGGATGCGGCTCGCGGGCAGGAAAGAAGGAGCAACACTGCAACGGAAAGCCGCAGATTGACCCCGGAAAATGCAGGGGATGCAAGCGATGCATGGCGGAATGCGCCAACGACGGACTGCACTTTGACGGGCAGACGCGCAAGATGAGCGTGGTGACAGACAACTGCGTGGGCTGCGGAAGGTGCGTGGGGGCATGCAACTTCGACGCCATATCGTTTTCTAACGACGCTGCCGTGAAGGAGCTCAACTGCCGTATGGCTGAATACACCAAGGCGGTGGTGGACGGAAGGCCAAACTTCCACATATCCATTGTGTGCGACGTATCGCCAACGTGCGACTGCCATGCCGGCAACGACGCGCCCATACTGCCCGACGTTGGCATGTTTGCATCATTCGACCCCCTGGCCCTCGACCAGGCCTGCGCCGACGCTTGCCTCAGGCAGACGCCACTGCCAAACACTCAACTGACCGAAGCCATGGCGTCACCACACTTCCACGACCATCACGACCACTTCGACAACGCCAACCCCAACACTGAATACAAGACGTGCCTGGCGCATGCCGAGAAGATTGGACTGGGAAACAGGAAGTACGAAATAATCAAGAGGTAATAATTAAGAGTCAAAAACGGCTCACCAGATAAATCCAGGGTTTATCGGGTGGCCCTTAAAAATTAAGGGGTAAGAATTAAAAAATAAGAGTCAAGAGTTAATAGAAATAGTTTTGTGGTCTGCATTGCAGCATTCGTTAAGATATCTCTTTAAACTCTTAACTCTTATTTTTTAATTCTTAATTCGTCTCTCTTTCGCTGTTAATTCTCAATTTTTCAATTCTTAATCCTTAATTCTTCACGCTTCTCCCTTGCCCACGTTGAAGGGTGCAATGGTGCGTGGGCCGGCCTCCTGCTGTGAAGGTATCTTTATCTGTCCGAACTCGCGCTCGTAGCGAACGATGTTCTCCTGCAGGGCCATGAGCAGACGCTTTGCGTGCTCGGGGGCCAGGATGACGCGGCTCTTCACCTGTGCCTTGGGCACACCGGGAAGGATGCGCGCAAAGTCGAGCACGAAGTCGCTGCTTGAGTGGGTAATTATGGCAAAGTTGGCATATTCGCCCTGTGCCTTGTCTTGCGGCAGTTCAATCTGCAACTGCCCTTGCTGCTTGTTTTCGTTTTCGTTCATTGTTGTTCTGTTATTGTTTAAAGTTAAGTGTGTCAGTCTGTCGCATAAAGCAAGGCCATGCGGCTGGCATATAGAAAAAGCCTCCATAAAGCAAGCCCACCTTGCGTATGCATTGCAAAGGTAGCGATTTTTATCCATAAAGCCAAAGGCCAGCGGGTGTTTTTTTACACCATCCTACGCCGGGCACGACCAGCCATGCCTGGCTGGCCCTTTCCCCCCGACATCACGCAGGCCCTTGCTCGGGGGCACGGCAGCCGACAATGCACAGCCCCGTCATTCACCGACAACCATGGTCCCCGCAGGCGTGATGCCCTCGGCAGACACCGCAAGGCGCCTGCTGAAACCATTGTTGTGGAAGTGAAGCGTGGCCCGTCTGTCGCGGCCCACAACCACATTCGGGTTCCAGTATACAGTGCGGCGGCAATCGGTATGCTCCGGCAGCGGCGCATGGCTGTAGTCCGGGCAGTAGAACTCTACGGGGCGGTTGAACCCCGCGAAGTTGATGCGGTAACCCATGAACTCGGGCAGCGAACTGCCGTCGGCATAACGCCCATCGGTTATGAAGTCGAAAATGGAGGTTACCGGGTGGTCGTTCTCTTTGGGCATTGATGAGCCATGCTCCGGCAAACGTATGCGCCTGTAGGCCGACACGCGCTCTCCGAACCGGCCGGGGCTGTAGGCCAGGCGCCTGTTGTCGTTGTCGGCATAGATGCGCAGCAGCCTGAAATTCTCGTCATGAGGGAAGAACCGGTATCCCTCGGGCAGGTTGCCGGCAGAGCCAACGACCGCCCTGTAGCCCCTGTCGGGAGAGAGTCCGTTGACAAAAGCCCTGTGAGTGCCGTCAAGGCCGAAGATGTAGAGCAGCTCGTAGAGGCCGCTATAGAAAGGCGCGCTGAAGCTGTTGCTGTTGACCGACCTGCACTCGAGCCCGCCGAGGCCCCTGTACTGATTCCAGCGAAATGGCTGTATGTCGCCGAAGATGCCCGACAGCCACGCCATAAGGCCGTCGATGTCGGCCACGCACACCGGGCGCGCATCAAGGAAGTTTGTCCACCGGCGCCTTCTCACCTTGTCGATGCCAGCCATGACATAGCTCCCGCTCAGGCTGTCGTAAGCCACATACTTGCCGGGACGGCCGGTTGTGGCCATGAACGCCCGGCCGAATATGTTCTCGTCCCACGGGTCGGCCATTGCCGCCGTCTCGTAATAGCCGTAGTCCTTGGGCAGCGGCGACCATTGATTAAGCGGCTCTACATGCCTGCCCAACAGGTGGCCCGGACGCCTGTTGCGCCGCTTTGGGTAATTATGACCGGCTATGTCGCCCTTGTCTCCACCTGCGCTGTCTCGGTTGAGAGCCAACGACAGTCGGCCACTGCCGAAGAAAGGAGGGAACGACAGGGTAAACACGCCGTCGCTGCCCACACGGCACTCACCGCCGAAAATGCTGTCGGGCGAGAGCACCATCTCCGAAAACACCCACAGTTTCTTGCCGCCCACCGGCTTCCACAGCGTGCGGTCGCGCCACCCGCCGTCGTCGAGCACCCGCCCGCGGAACACGAGCGAGCGCTCGGCCATGGGCATTGGGCAAAGGCTGTCGCCCGACATCATGAGCTCGAAGTCGTAGCGCGTCCACCCCTGCACCATCATCAGCAGGTCGAGGGCCGAGCGGTGTTCGGCATCGTCGGCCTCGAAATAATATGCCGGATGGGGCACAAAGCCCTTTATCTCTGACGACAGCAACAGGTAGGTAAGCACGTTGCCAGTGTCGTAGGTGGCCTCACGGCTGTCGGCATCGGTCACAGCGAGCGAGAAAGTGAGCGAGTCGGGCAGCCCGCGGCCACCCACCGGCGCGACAGTGCAATCGAGCGTCACGGGAGCGTAGGGCAAAACGCCGGCCGAATCGCCCCGCACGGCCACGCGTAGTCGGCATCCGGCCATGTCGTGCTTGTTGACAAAGGCCATGCGCTGGGCCACCACACGTCCCGCGGAAGTATAGAGTGTGACCACGTTGACGCCCGTACGGAGCAGGGCGGTGTCTACAGACAGCACCGTGCCAAGCGACGAACGCAGGTCTACCACACCGGCATAGCCAGTCTGTCCGCGGCATGTCACGCTGAGCCCAAGCACCATGCCCTCTGTGCGGGCGTTGCGGGCAACGCTGATGCGCAACCCCTTTGCCGACGGGAACACAGCGAGCGAATAGCCGCGGCGGCGGGCCTTGGGCAGCGGGAAACGGTAATCGCGCCCGCCATAGGCCAGTTTCAGCTCAAGGCCGCTGACAAGCAGGTCGGCACTGTCGGCATCAGCCGTTGCCGAAAACATGCCCCGCCCGGCATAGTCGGTCTTGAAGCACCCTATGGAGTCGCCCCCACGCATCAGCGCCCCGGCCACATTGAGCGTGCGCCCAGCTTCGGTACGGGCCTGAAAGGCTATCCGCGTGGGCACACCGCTTACGAAATTGCCGCCCTCGGGATAGAAATCAACGTGCAACCCGTCGCCCGCCGTACGTGCAAGCGCCGACGTGGCCTTGGGCTGGCGCAACATGCGCCTCACTGAATAGCGGCAACTGTCTACCGGCTCGTATATGGGGAACACCCGACTGAACACACCGGCATTGCCGTTGAGATAGCGTTGGAAACGCTCACCGTAGTGTATGCGCGAATCGCGGCTGCGCAGGCGGCTCCACCCATGGCTGTCGCCGGGGGTGAAGTTGAGCATCCATGCCGTATATGCCCTTACCTCATAGAACCCGGCATTGATGGTATCCGACAGCTCAAACGACCCGTCGGCCTGACCGCCTCGCAGTGGCAGTTTCTGGGTCTCCACGGGATAGCCCATCGGGTTGAGCAACTCGACGTAAAGGATGCGGCTGAGCGGCGCGGCACGGAAGTCGCTCCCGCCAACCACGTATGCCTTGTACCAGATGCGCTCGCCCTTGTAATATGATGTGTTGTCGAAGTGGAGATATACGCGCTCCTGCGGATAGGCAGCGGCAAAGCGGTCGAAATTGGCCTGGCACACGGCCAACTTGAGCGAGTCAGCACCGCCGGCCCACGCTACCCCGGCTGATGTCAGGGCGAAGAGAAATACAAACAGAACTCGTAACGTCATAAGGCAAACACCGATTGGCAGGCGCCACATACAGCCATACCTGCATCGCAGAAAGCATGCAGGCCTGCCCGGGGGCTGTGGCAATGGCCATTTCTGCCATCGACGCACACCCGACACAAGGCAAGCTGCACGCCCGGCAGCAATGGCAAAGATACGTATTTTTGACGAAAGATGCAACTCCGTGGGGGCCTCAGTGTAGCCATCTGTCGGTTATTTTATCAATATCGGCTCATCGTTCCGCCGTATGCTTGCCCTGGCACCGACACAACACGTGGCAGACACCGCCCACCTATTGCCGCCGCGGCCATTTGCCGCCCCAGCCGTAACAACCTTTTGCTGCGGAATGATGGGGTCGGCATGCCGTCTTTTCAACTCAAGGCCGCTCGATGGCAGCACCCTGTCAAGGCACAGAATAAGCCCACACAACACTTGCAACGGCAACTAAAGCCATTCGACGGACATCAAACAGGGAAACTAATTATTCGGTTTCACGGCAGATTCTTGCGTTTAACAATTTTTGTACCGCATGAACAAACCGTGCTGTTTTAATGAATTACTTTTGTGAATGACATACAGACAGACATCAGCACACACTGCAAGGGGCAAGCCCATGGCGCTTAATACCATGGTGCTGAAGCCACAACGATAATGACCAATACCAACATTCAAGCCCAACAGGCAGGCGGCACCCTATACAAACCCATTGAATTGCCGTGCAGATTGGCCTGTGTCGCGGCCTAAGGGGCAACAGGTTCGGCTGCATCAGATGCACCCCCAAAAGGCACTGACGGGTATGGGGGAATCCGGAATAGAAGATATAAACGCAAACAACAACCCTTGTCGGCCTGACTACCGGCCGGGGGGCAATGCATAACAACAATAACTAAAAACTTCTTCGTATGAAAACCTACATTTGCACACTGCTGCTGAGCATGGCATTTGCCTTTGCACATGCACAGACTGAACCGGAATTTGAGTTGGAACCGTATGTGTTCAACCTGGCAGATTCGACACTGGCGTCGCCCCTACCCTGCGAAAGCGCCTACAGCAAGGCCAAGGCCGCTGCGTCATTGTATCTTACCGGCATCGGCAAGGTAAAGTCGTACTACTACATCAAAGGCGAAAGCTCGCCACTAACGATAGACAAAAAGAAAAGCAACATAATAATCAACACCGGGGGCACGTCGCCGCAACAGACGCTGAGCATCATCAAGCTTAGCAACATGGGCACAAAGAGAAGATGGAAGACAGGAGAGGCCGGCACGTTTACCGGAGCATCTGCAAACGAAGACGACGCCGTGGTGCTGAAATACAAGAGATACGGCAGCGAGTCTGTCATCATCAGCACGGCCGGCCTTGAGCCCGGCGAATATTGCCTGGCCATAACAAACATGATGACAAACACCAAGTCGGCCAAGGTGTATACATTCAGGATTGAATAAGAAACAGCTCATTGAACGATGGCTGCTTACCGCCAAGCCAACAGGATGGCGGCCATGGCTGCGCCAACGCCACATGGCGGCCGGGCCACAAAAAAAGCAAGACCGCCGGGCATGGCTTAAGCGCCCGTGTGATGACTGGCAAACGGCCCACCCTTTTTTACGCTCTTCATGCCTGCCGCCTTGTCTCTGAGCTACCCGTTACACAGAGACAAGGCGGCAGGTCAACCAACCCGACAACAAAACCAAACCGCTTTTGGCATATAAATGCCTAAGGCTGCTGCCATTGCAACAAAGGCAAAGGCAGCACAACTACACGTATATCTACAGCAAACCTACGCAATGCCACCGAAAGTGACACGCAAGCCATTGACGGAAAAAACCGATGAACGCATTGTTCAATACCATCCAAGCCCTTATTCTGTGTCACCGCAATATCCGTAAGTTAACGTTTTTTATCAATGGGGGGGGGGAATTATACAGAATATAACTAACTTGCAGCCGAATATTTGAATAAACATTATTACAAACACCTAAACATTTATCATCATGGGACTATTTGATAAACTTTTCCAGGCTGCGCCTGAACAGACAAAGCTGACGCAACAAGAAGCCTTCGCCGGTATAGCCGTAGCCATAGCCGGGGCCGACGGAAGCATAGCATCGAGCGAATGGGACGGAATAGTGAACTACATCCAGAGGTTGCGCATATACGACAACTTCTCAGACCAGGCTTTCAACAAGCTGTTTGACAAACTGTTCAGGATATTGAAGTCGCAAGGGGCGGGAGCGCTGGTGAAAGCTTCGGCCGAGGAGCTTTCAGAAGAACTCAGGCTTACGGCATTTGCCTGTGCGGTAGACATAGCACTGGCCGACGGCGTGCTCGAAGACAGCGAGAAAGACATCATCAACCAGCTGGCGTCAGCACTGGCCATCCCCGAGAATACGGCAGTGTCCATCATCGAGGTGATGCTGATAAAAAACAAGGTATAGCAAGGCTGTCCGGCAGCTGCACTCGGCAGCCACCAACAGTACTGGCTGCCGCTGCGCCAAGCCGGCGCCAAGCCAAGG
The DNA here is from genome assembly GCF_023336985.1 of Marseilla massiliensis. Lineage (NCBI taxonomy): Bacteria > Pseudomonadati > Bacteroidota > Bacteroidia > Bacteroidales > Prevotellaceae > Marseilla > Marseilla massiliensis. The sequence continues at coordinate 12,381 of NZ_JAMBLP010000023.1, forward strand.
TGGCAGAAATCATACGCAAGACAAAGACATCCATCCCGCCTGCTTTAGCCGGGATGGATGCCGCTTTTTAAAGACCATATACCAACGGAGGGGCGAGCCCTGCGCCACGGTTACCAGACCACCTTCTTGCCACGGCTGATTACAATGCCCTTGTAGCCGTTGCCAACCCTCACGCCGCCGAGGTTGTAAACGCCGTCGGGCTCATCCCGTTTCACATCGGTGGCTTTTATGCCGTCGGCCACATCGGCGGTGACCTCCCAGCCCTTGGCCACGGCAGAGGCCACATCTGCCGACGACGTGCCGGGCATGTCGCTGATGTTGAGCTTTCGGGCATAGGCCTTGTTGAACTCGTGTATTGTTACGCCTGTCACGTCGGGCAGCGAAAGTATCACAGCGTCTATCTGCTCTTTGCCCATAAGGTTGCCTTGCATTGACAGTCCTGTCAGCCCGGCGTTGCCGGTGATGTCGAGGTCGGCAAGCCTGTTGTTTTCAACCGCCAGCCACTCTATTTCGGAGTTTTGGGATATGTCGAGCACCGATAGCTCATTGCTTGCCAACTCCAGCTGGAAAAGATAAGGATAGCCGGCAAGGTCGATTGATGAAAGGCGGTTGCCGGAAAGCCCCAACTGCATCAGGTCGCTTGCGCCGATGGGCGGAAACTGTGCCAGCTTGTTGTTGTTGAGCGACAGAATGACGAGAGCATTGTTGTTAGACAGGTCTATCGACTCCAACTCATTGCCTGCGGCATGCAGTTCTTCGAGCGAGCCACAGTATGAAACGTCGAGCGAAGCCAGTTTGTTGCCATCGAGAGTGAGCCACGTGAGCAACGGCTGTATGCCCATTTCAACCGTGGCCAACTCGTTGCCGTCGGCATGCACCTCTTCCAGCGAGCCACAACCCGACATGTCTATCGACCTCAGCTTGTTGCCACGGACAGAAAGCAGCACCAGCGAGGGCTTGCCTTTAAGGTCCAAAGCCTGCAGCTCATTGTTGTCGGCATTAAGCTTTCTCAGTGCCCTGCAGCCCGACACGTCGAGCGCGCCGAGATTGTTGTTGTGCACATACAGCACCTCGAGCCCCGAAATGCCGCCCAAGTCGACCTGCGTCAACTCGTTGTTGTCGGTTATCAACGTCGTTAGCGCCCCACACCCGGACAAGTCTACGCTACGCAGCCTGTTGCCGGCAACATGGAGCGTGGACATCGCCGACTTGATGCCAAGCACCATCGACGACAGTTCGTTGTCGTAGGCAAACAGTGATTTAAGCGCTCCGCAATCCGACACGTCGAGCGTTTGCAACTTGTTGCCGTTCAGTCGAAGTGACTCGAGTGCCAATTTGGTGCCAAGGCTTATAGACGACAGCTCGTTGTTGGCGGCGTTCAGCTCCTTCAGGCCCGCGCTGGCCGACACGTCGAGCGAACTCAGACGGTTGTGCTCGACGAGAAGCGTCTCGAGCGCAGGGTTACCGCTCAAGTCTATCGACGACAACTCGTTGTCTTCGGCGCTCAGCACCTTAAGCGCCTCGCATCCAGACAAGTCGAGCCCGCCGATTTTGTTTTTCTCGACATAAATGCCCGTAAGCTTCGAGTTATTGCCGAGGCCAACCGAAGTCAGTTCGTTGTCAAAAGCAATCAGCATGTCAAGCGAACCACAGCCGGACACATCGATTGCAGACAGTTTGTTGCTGCCCACGGAAAGCACTTCGAGCAACATCTTGCTGCCCAACACAAGCGACCTCAGCCCGTTGTTGGCCACGTCGAGTATGCTAAGCGACGGACACATGGAAACGTCAAGGTCTGCCAGGTTGTTGTTGGGAACTTTTATCACGTCCATGTCGGGCTCGTTGTTGATGACAACACTGGTGAGGCTGCGTTTGTCGGCATGCAGCATCCTGATGTTGCTGCCATACACCCTCAGTGTGTCGTCCATTAGCGTGTTCGACAAATAGCCACCGTAGTCATAATCTCTCCTGACGCCATCTCCCCAATCCAACTGGAATGTCGAGGTGGAGGCTATGCCTATTTCAACATTATCGCCTACAAGGGTTTCTGGAAACACGAGCAACATATCGGGCTTATCCCTTTCTTGTGCATGAACCGAAAGGCATGCGGATGCCAAGGCACCAAGCAACACTGATTTAAACATTCTTTTCATAATTAGTATAATTTTAAATGAACATTGCAAATATATACAAAATAATGATTGACACATATATTATATAGGTGCTTTTATCGTCGAACAGAGTCTTTTTTATGTTTTTAACAATAATAAGACAAATGCCATAAGTAGGTGGTCAAAATTAATTGCCATCAAATTGTGCGCTATTTCGTAGATGCATGCCAAAGTCTGAAGAGAGAGCGCGGCGGGCTTCGCCACCGATGAGACTTTGGCATGAGGCCCGAAAGAGCACACAAGATGGTGGCAAAGACATAGATGACACCTGCAAGGTCAATTGTATCGGTCAATTTTGAACAGCTACCTATAAACCTGCAACGGCCTACATGCCGCATGAGGCGAGGCTTTTCGCTTTCATCATGCAGCAACGACGATTAGGCACAACCGCCGCCACCGGGGCAGCAAACCGGCCCCGGCGCTACCCGCCACGCCACGGCCACAGCCAGCAAGCCACAGGCCGGGCAACACCCCGAAAGCGCCCACCTGCGCAACAGACCCTCGAGGTGCCTGCGGAATTGCATCGGGCCACGGCTGCAGGAATGGCACTGAACGGCAGCGCCCCCCGTCTCATCTGTTCGATGATACGGGGGGCGCCCATAATCCAAAGCGTGGAACAGCCCGGCACGTAATGCCCTGCCGGGGGATAATGGCGCTGGCACCATGCACCGACGCACCGACGCCAAAGGCATGCAGCCCGATTACCTTACCACTTTCTTGCCGTTGCTGACCACAACTCCCTTGTAGTCGTCGCCAACCTTCATGCCGCGCAGGTCGTAGGCGTCGGCAGAAACCTCCGGCCGGACTCCGGCCGGGCGTATGCCGTCGGCCACATCGGCGGTGACCTCCCAGCCCTTGGCCAGGGCAGAGGCTACGTCGGCCGACGACGTGCCGGGCATGTTACTGATGTTCAGCTTACGGGCAAACGCCTTGTTGTTGTAGTTTATTTCCACACCGCTGACATCGGGAAGGGCAGATATGACCCCGTCTATCTGCTGCTTGTCCAAAAGGTTGCCCTGCACCGACAGTCCTTGCAGGCCCGCATTTCGGGTTATGTCAAGACTGCCAAGCCTGTTGTCTTCTACAGCCAGCCACTGCAGGTTGGTGTTCTTTGTGACGTCAATGGCAGAAAGGCTGTTGTTGCCCAGCTCCAGCCAATACAGATATGGATATCCCTCGAGAGAGATTGATGTGAGCCCGTTGTTGTCGAGCTTAAGCCAACTGAGGTATTCGGCCCCAAAGGGCGGGAATTCGGTAATGCGGTTGCTGCCCAACTTCACCTGCTGCAGACGGGTGTTGGCCGACAGGTCGACAGACTCGAGTTCATTGTTGCTTGCAAGCAGTAGGGAGAGGTCGCGCAGACTGCCGGTGTCCAAGGCCCTGAGCCGGTTGTTCTCAACGTTCAACCACCTAACCTTCTTGTTGTTGCCCAAATCGAGCCCGGCCAGTTGGTTGTCGTAGAGATACACACCCTCAAGATACAGGTTGGCGGCAAGGTCGATGGCTGTCAGATAGTTTCCGTTGGCCGTCAACGTCTTCAGCGACTGGCATGCCGACACGTCGAGCGTGGCCAGCCTGTTGTCTCCCACAAATATCTCGGTAACACTGTTGTCGCCTTCAAGGTTTATCGCTGTCAACTCGTTGGCGTTGGCACTCACGTAGTCGAGTTTTGTGCATCCGTGCAGGTCTAACTCCGAAATACGGTTGGAGTCGCATATCACCTTATAAAGCACGTCGTTGTCGGTGGGAAGGTCCAGCCGGGTAAGCTCATTGCATGAGACGTCAATCTGGGATATGTTTGTCCACTTGCTCACATCGAGCGCGCCCGAGAGCCGGTTGCGGCTCAGGTCGACAACCACTGCCCCCGCTTTGTTTTCATCGCCCAATGTCACTTGCGTCAGTTCATTGCCGCTAAGGTAAAGACCGCGGAGCAAGGGGCACATGGAAACGTCGATGGTCGACAGATGGTTGTTGTTGGCAAGAATCTTGCTCATTGACGGCTCATTGTTGATGACAATCCCGGTGACATCGCAATTGTCGGCAAGCAAAATCATGATGCCGTCGCCGTAGACCTTGAGTGTGGTCGACTGAAGCGTGCCTGAGAAATAGTCGGCACCGTCGTAATCTTTCATCACGCCGTCGCCCCAGTCCATCTTGAACGACGATGTGCCGCCAATGCCTATCTCCACTGTCTTGCCCACGAGAGAGTCGGCGAAAGTTATCAACATGTCGGGCACCGCCGTGCTTTCCGCATGAAGCGAAAGACAACTAAGGGCCATAACGCAAAGCGATGTAATTTTTAACATAACCTTTTTCATATCGCATAATTTTAGTATTCAGCGCAAATATACATAAAAGATGGCCAAGTTGTCTTTCCAACCGGCAAATTCTGTCGACAAAGACCCATTTTTTCATGTTTGTTTCGCCAATGCCGGCAACCGGGCCATGCCGGGCTGCCCCCACACTGCCACGGCCGCAGCCGCCTTGCTTTGACGCCGACGCACCGTGCTCCACGAAACAGGCCCCGGCGCCCCGCGAAACGGCCCGTTTCGGCCTGCAAGACGGCCCATACGGGAAGCCCATACGGCACGTTTTTGCAACGCGCTGCATGGCATATTCATAAAAAACGTGCGTTACCTACTGTACTCACATCGGCAAAGTTCTTGCACAAGAACTATCGAAAAGAAAAAAATAGGACTTTTCTGCATCTACTTAAGAAATAAATCACTATCTTTGCAGTGTTATCCCCAAACAGAAGCCACGCAATGGGCAAGATGGGAGGGGAGGCATATATATGGATAAGGCGTTTACTGCGCTTTGTGCTTGACGTTCTGAAATCTCGCAAATTACAGGTACAGTCAGGAACATGGCAACAGTGATGCCCTACGGGATGTGCATGTTCATGTCCTCTTGGTCGGTGTGGCCTCGTCCACATCGGCAGAGTTGGATTGCATTCATATCTGGCGTGGGCTTCTGTGTTGCTCGTTCAACTGTACCGGGCAATGCGAGAGCCTCAGAACGTGGGACGAGTGACGGCAAGAACTCCCACGCTTTCTTCGTATATATAACCCCTTGTATTTATTATCCCGGTTGGGGAGGTTACGGGAACAACATTTATATATATATGGAGAAAGATTTAGTTCCTAACCAGGACTATCTGCGCTTGATTTATGAGCATCTTATGAGCGATGCGTTTAATTGCAAGCGGGGCGACTATCCTTTTGCCGATGCCAACCACTATGACAACGTAATGAACCACGTTGACAAAACGGCGGCGTATATTGAAACGGCCCTGATTGTGCTGTCTGACAAAATGTCGGCCAAAAAAGAAGAGATTGCCAAACAGATAAAGCGCATCGAAGATGCCACAACACCTACGCCCGAACTGCTTGACGAAGTGCTAAGCGACTTATACAAGAGCGGCATTGCATTCTAACATCAACAAAAACATCTTTACAATGACGATTAAGAGATTTATGATTTGCCTTTCGCTTGCGATAGCAACGATGGGCTTCACTGCGTGCAACAGCGGAGATGACGATGAGCCTGGGAATATTCCCGGACAAGGCAACGGCCAAGGCGGAAACATAGGATTCACGCCTGAACGAATCGTCGATGTAAGTCAAGCCGGCACACTGCCAGAAAAAATCAGTGAAGTCGACATGTACAAAATCAAGAGCCTGCGCCTGACTGGCGTGCTCAACGGAACGGATATCCTGTTTTTGCGTAAGATGGCCGGCAGAGATGAACAGGGCTATGCAACCGGCGGCATCTTAGAGAACCTCGACATCTCTGACACAAAGATTGTCAGCGGCGGGGAAGCGTATTATCAGGGATACAAAACCAATTATGATGAGATTGGTGATTATATGTTTTGCGAGTTGCCATCACTCAAGATTGTTTTGCTGCCGAATGAGGCAACAGAAACAGGCACTCACGCGTTTTATAATTGTGCAAACTTGACATCTGTAAAGATACCGGAAAAAATCACAAATATTGGGGACTATACTTTTAATAATTGCTACAGTTTAACATCCATAAACCTCCCCAAAGCACTAACCGATATAGGAGAAGATGCTTTTAGTGGATGCTCTTCTATCGTTTCCATCACAATACCAGAACACATCAAATACATCAAGCAGGGAACGTTCAAAGATTGTACCAGTCTGGCATCCGTCATTTTGCCCGAAAACCTAAAAAGCATTGCCTCAGGATCACACCCAAATCCCGATGGGTATGGAGAGGTTGATGGCTATAACGGTGCTTTCACGAATTGCAAATCGATAAAAGAAATCAATATTCCCAACAGTGTAACCAACATTGGAAGCTTTGCTTTTATGGGATGCTCCGCATTGGAATCAATAAAACTTCCTGACGGCATTATATGGCTCAGAAAAGCTTGTTTTAAAGATTGCTATAACTTAAAATCAATAACAATTCCACAGGGGGTAAGGTATATTCTTGCACCCTTTATTGGATGCAAGTTAAATAGCGTTTATATCAAAAACAGCACCCCACCATATACACGGGCCAAAATTATAGATTGCGAATCAACAATCCTATATGTGCCACGCGGTTCGTTGGACAAATACAAGAACGACAAATACTGGGGAACCTCATTCGCCGACATCTTGGAATATGACTTATAATCAATAACAACGTAAGACATGCAGGGTGCTTTCGCGCCCCTGTATATCCATATCGCAATAAAACAGAAGATAATGGAAACAGAAAACATTAAGAAAAATTTCTGTGGGATGGAACGCCTATACCATTTCACAGAGTTTGAAACGGTTCTGAAAATCATTGAAAGCAATAGACAACATTTCGGCAAGCTAAAAGGCACGAACGACATCTGCGAGAACAGCAAAGTAATTTACACCAAGATCAAAGCAGGAAGTATTCCTGAGTGGTATGACCAAAGAATGGCAAGCGAGCTTAGCCACTACCAGCAGATGAGCTTAACCTCTGACGGAAAAAGAAGGAAAGGCTTCGACCTACAACAGATGTGGGGGATGTATGCCGATAACGGCAAAGGGGTATGCCTCGTTTATGACAAGAAAGAGATTGTAAAAGCACTCTCCACTGAAGACTTTAAAGGCCCTGTAACCTATGAAATGGAAGTCACCCCGGACACAACAATAGAAAATGTTGAAGACAAAGACCTCACGGCATACATAAAAAAGAACAAGAATTTCCTGTTTTTCCGCAAACGAAAAGAATGGGAGTGGGAGCAAGAATACAGAATAATAAGGCGAAGCGATAACCCCGAAGCCACGGAAGAAATAGACATATCCAAGGCATTGAAGTTCATTATCGTATGCAAAGCGGAATCGTTAGATCCAACATACAGCGTGTTAGGCAGCAAAGAATACAAGACCTTAAAAAAGGTGGCCGGAGGAATCCCTATCCTGACATACTCTCACTTCTGCGATGACATGATATTGGCATCAGACACAGACTGCACAATATGGAGTTACCGCTATGGATGCAACCAAGAGTTTACCCCGGACGACAGTAAACTAAACATAGGAATGACTGAGGTCTGAAGAACTTTGAAAGCCTTTGCTTCGCAAGATCATATACATGAGCTTTGTATTGTGTAAGCTCTTCCAAAATTGCACTGCCAGACAAAGGCAAAACAATGGATAATATAAACCCGTCGAGGGGTGCAGCCTCTTCAGGCCGCACCCCTCGACGGATTTATTGGTAGGTGCACCGCGCAAAGGCGGCGCACCATTGATAAGCATTATGTGGGTTATGCCTGCGGCTCGGTGGCCACGGCCTCGGCAGGCTTCTCCTCGGCAGCTGCGGGCTCGCTCTCTTCGTCGCCGAAGTCGAGCACGTTTTTGCGGTTGGCCTGCATGCGGTCGTATTCCTCCTTGGAACCGACGATGAGCTTCTCAAACTCGCGAAGGCCTGTGCCGGCAGGTATGAGGTGACCGCAGATGACGTTCTCCTTCATTCCTTCCAGATAGTCGACCTTGCCGCGGATGGCTGCCTCGTTGAGCACCTTGGTCGTCTCCTGGAACGAAGCGGCCGACATGAAGCTCTTGGTTTGCAGGGCGGCACGGGTGATGCCCTGGAGTATCTGGGTAGACGTTGCCGGGACGGCATCACGCACCTGAACGAGCTTGAGGTCGCGGCGCTTGAGCATTGAGTTCTCGTCGCGCAGCTTGCGCACGGTGACAATCTGGCCCTTCTGCAGGTTGTCGCTGTCGCCGGCGTCAGTAACCACCTTCTTGCCCCAGATGCGGTCATTCTCCTCTGCGAAGTCGAGCTTGTCGACAATCTCCTGCTCAAGGAACGACGTGTCGCCCGGGTCGTTGATTTGCACCTTGCGCATCATCTGGCGCACAATGATCTCGAAGTGCTTGTCGTTTATCTTCACACCTTGCAGGCGGTAAACGTCCTGCACCTCGTTGACGATGTACTCCTGCACGGCCGTCGGGCCCTTGATGGCCAGGATGTCGGCCGGGGTGACAACGCCGTCGGACAGCGGTGTGCCGGCACGCACGGCATCGTGCTCCTGAACCAGAATCTGCTTGGAGAGCGACACGAGGTACTTGCGCTGCTCGCCGGTCTTGGATGTAACGATAATCTCACGGTTGCCACGCTTTACCTTGCCCATGGTGACCTCGCCGTCGATTTCGCTGACAACGGCCGGGTTGGACGGGTTGCGGGCCTCGAAGAGCTCGGTGACACGGGGAAGACCTCCGGTGATGTCACCGGCCTTGCCCACGGCACGAGGTATCTTGACGAGGGTCTCACCGGTCTTTACGGTCTGTCCGTCCTCAACCACCACGTGGCCTCCCACAGGGAAGTTGTAGGTGCCGACCTTGTCGCCGTTGGCATCGATGATGTCGCAGGTTGGAACCTTCGACTTGTCTTTCGACTCGGTGATAATCTTCTCGGTGAGTCCGGTGGTCTCGTCGGTCTCGGCACGGTAAGTAACACCCTCGATGACGTCGTTGAACTTAAGCGTACCGGCGTACTCGGTGACAATCACGGCGTTGAACGGGTCCCACTGGGCAATCTTCTCGCCCTTGGCCACGATGTCGCCCGTCTTGTGGTAGAGTGACGAACCGTAGGGCACGTTCATCGTAGAGAGCACTATCTTGGTGTTGGGGTCTACGAAGCGAACCTCACCCAGACGGCTGACCACCATCTCACACTTGCGCCCGTCTTCATCGAACGGCACCGTGCGCAACTCCTCGAACTCCAGACGGCTGTCGTTCTTGGCGAAGATGGCGGCGTTGGCAGCGGCGTTGGCAGCCACACCACCGGCGTGGAACGTACGCAGCGTAAGCTGAGTACCGGGCTCACCGATGGCCTGTGCGGCTATGACGCCTACAGCCTCGCCCTTCTGCACCATGCGGCGTGTGGCCAGGTTGCGGCCGTAGCACTTCATGCAGACGCCGTGCTTGCTCTCGCAAGTGAGCACCGAACGAATCTCGACGCTCTCGATGGGCGAGTCTTCAATCTTCTGGGCAACGGCCTCAGTAATCTCCTCGCCGGCAGCCACGATGAGCTCGCCAGTGGTGGGATGTATGATGTCGTGCACAGACACACGGCCGAGTATGCGCTCGTAGAGGGTTGATATCACCTCGTCGCCGTTTTTCAATGCGGTGCATACGAGTCCGCGTAGTGTGCCGCAGTCTTCCTCGGTGATGATGACATCGTGAGACACGTCGACCAGACGGCGTGTGAGGTATCCGGCGTCGGCCGTCTTCATGGCGGTGTCGGCAAGACCCTTGCGCGCACCGTGGGTAGAGATGAAGTACTCGAGCACCGACATTCCCTCCTTGAAGTTGGAGAGGATAGGGTTCTCAATAATCTGTGCGCCCTCGGCACCGGCCTTCTGGGGCTTGGCCATAAGTCCGCGCATACCCGAAAGCTGGCGTATCTGGTCCTTAGAACCACGGGCACCCGAGTCGAGCATCATGAACACGGCGTTGAAGCCCTGGTCGGCCTCGGTCATCTCCTTCATGAGCACGTTGCCCAGGTCGTTGTTGATGTGGGTCCAGGTGTCGATGACCTGGTTGTAACGCTCGGTGTCGGTGATGAATCCCATGTTGTAGTTCTCGGTGATCTGGCGCACCTCTTCGTTGCCCTTCTCCACGAGTGCTGCCTTTTCTGGCGGTATGATGATATCGTCGAGGTTGAACGACAGTCCGGCGAGGTAGGCCATGCGGTAACCGAGGTTCTTGATACCGTCGAGGAACTCGCACGCCTCGGCGAATCCCACGGTCTTGATGACGTCGGCGATGATGTCGCGGAGGCTCTTCTTCGAGATGACCTTGTTGACATAACCAACCTCCTCGGGAATGATGCCGTTGACAATGACACGGCCGACAGACGTCTCAACCATCCTGTCGACGAGCTTCCCGCCCTCGTCAAGGTCTTTGACAACGACCTTCACCTGGGCGTGCAAGTCACACTTGCCCTCGTTGTGGGCAATGATGGCCTCCTCGGGGCCGTAGAACGTAAGGCCCTCGCCCTTGGCTCCGGGACGTATCTTTGTGATGTAATAAAGTCCGAGCACCATGTCCTGCGACGGCACGGTGATAGGTGCGCCGTTGGCAGGGTTGAGTATGTTGTGGCTCTGGAGCATCAGTATCTGTGCCTCGAGTATGGCCTCGTTGCTCAACGGGAGGTGGACAGCCATCTGGTCGCCGTCGAAGTCGGCGTTGAACGCCGTACAGGCGAGCGGGTGGAGCTGTATGGCCTTGCCCTCAATGAGCTTTGGCTGGAAGGCCTGTATGCCAAGACGGTGAAGCGTAGGGGCTCGGTTGAGGAGCACGGGGTGACCCTTCATCACATTTTCGAGAATGTCCCAGATAACCGGTTCGCGGCGGTCGACAATCTTCTTTGCGCTCTTTACGGTCTTCACTATGCCGCGCTCTATGAGCTTGCGTATGATGAACGGCTTGTAGAGCTCGGCAGCCATCAGCTTAGGCAAGCCGCACTCGCCCATCTTGAGCTCGGGGCCTACGACGATTACCGAACGGGCAGAGTAGTCGACACGCTTACCGAGAAGGTTCTGGCGGAAACGTCCCTGCTTGCCCTTGAGTGAATCGGAAAGCGACTTCAGCGGGCGGTTGCTGTCGCTCTTTACGGCACTGCTCTTGCGCGAGTTGTCAAAAAGGCTGTCGACGGCCTCCTGAAGCATACGCTTCTCGTTGCGGAGGATGACCTCGGGAGCCTTGATCTCGATGAGTCGCTTCAGTCGGTTGTTACGTATGATGACACGACGGTAGAGGTCGTTGAGGTCGGACGTGGCGAAACGGCCACCGTCGAGCGGCACCAGCGGACGCAGCTCGGGCGGGATGACGGGTATGATCTTCATTATCATCCACTCGGGGCGGTTGATGTTCTTGCTGCCACGGAAAGCCTCGACCACCTGCAGGCGCTTGAGGGCCTCGTTCTTGCGCTGCACCGAAGAGTCGCTGTTGGCGCGGTCGCGGAGCTCATAGGATAGAGAGTCGAGGTCTATGCGCACGAGCAGGTCGTAGATGGCCTCGGCACCCATCTTGGCAATGAACTTGTTGGGGTCGCTGTCGTCGAGGTAGTCGTTCTCGGGCGAGATGTGGTTGTCGAGCAAGTCGTTGTACTCTTCCTCGGAGAGCAGGTCAAACTTGTTTGAGCCAAGCAAGTCGTTGCCCTCAGAGTCTTTCTTGCCGGCCAGCAAGCCCGGCTGTATGACCACATAACGCTCATAATATATGATGGCATCGAGCTTCTTGGTAGGCAAGCCGAGCAGGTAGCCAATCTTGTTGGGCAGCGAGCGGAAATACCAGATGTGGGCCACGGGAACCACCAGCTCGATGTGGCCGGTGCGCTCGCGGCGCACTTTCTTCTCCGTAACCTCGACGCCACAACGGTCGCAGACAATGCCCTTGTAACGTATGCGCTTGTATTTGCCGCAGGCACACTCGTAGTCCTTGGTTGGGCCGAAGATGCGCTCGCAGAACAGTCCGTCGCGCTCGGGCTTGTAGGTGCGGTAGTTGATGGTCTCAGGCTTGGTAACCTCGCCGAAAGAGCTCTCCAGTATCTCCTCGGGAGAAGCCAGTCCGATGGTTATCTTGGTGAAATTACTCTTTATCTTGGAATCTTTCTTGAAAGCCATATTTACTTTTTTGTATGTTGTTATGTAAAGAGTTACTTGTTTAATCGAGAGTGACGCTAAGGCCAAGACCCTTCAACTCGTGCAAGAGCACGTTGAGCGACTCTGGTATGCCCGGCGTAGGCATGGGCTCGCCTTTGACGATGGCTTCGTAAGCCTTGCTTCGCCCTACGACGTCGTCAGACTTGATGGTAAGAATCTCTTGCAGGACATGGCTGGCGCCGAATGCCTCGAGAGCCCAGACCTCCATCTCTCCGAAACGCTGGCCACCGAACTGTGCCTTACCTCCGAGCGGCTGCTGGGTGATGAGCGAGTACGGGCCGATGGAGCGCGCGTGCATCTTGTCTTCCACCATGTGGCCGAGCTTCAGGAAGTATGTTATTCCCACTGTAGCCGGCTGGTCGAACTGCTCGCCTGTCTCACCGTCGTAGAGGTGGGTGGAGCACAAGTGGGGCAGGCCGGCCTTGTCGGTCCACTCTGCCAGGTCGTCGAGCTTGGCACCATCGAAGATCGGGGTTGCGAACTTGACGCCGAGACGCTTGCCGGCAGCACCGAGGATGGCCTCGAAAATCTGGCCGAGGTTCATACGCGAAGGCACACCCAGCGGGTTGAGCACGAGGTCGACAGGACGACCGTCCTCAAGGAACGGCATGTCTTCCTGGCGAACCACCTTCGACACGATGCCCTTGTTACCGTGGCGTCCGGCCAGCTTGTCGCCTACGCCAATCTTGCGCTTCTTGGCCACATAGACCTTGGCCATCTGGAGTATGCCCGAAGGCAGCTCGTCGCCAATGGTTATGGCAAACTTCTTGCGCTTCATCTCGGCATCAAGCAGCTTGTACTTCTTCATGAAGTTGATGATGAGCTTGCCTATGAGCTCGTTCTTGTGCTCGTCGTTGGTCCAGTTGCTTATCTGGATGTCGCCGTACTCAAGGTTCTTGAGGTTGGTGACTGTAAACTTGCTGCCCTTGGTAATTATCTCGGCACCGGTGTAGTCTTTGATGCCCTGCGATGTCTTGCCTTCGGTGAGGGTGAGCAACTTGTCGACGAGAATGTCCTTCAGGTCGTCGACCTTTGCCTCATACTCCTCGTCAATCTTTGCCAGCAGAACCTTGTCTTGCTGCTTGGTCTGGCGTGTCTTGATGGCACGGGCAAAGAGTTTCTTGTCGATGACGACACCCGTGAGCGACGGGTTGGCCTTGAGCGACGAGTCTTTCACATCGCCGGCCTTGTCGCCGAAAATGGCGCGGAGCAACTTCTCCTCGGGCGACGGGTCGCTCTCGCCCTTAGGCGAAATCTTGCCGATGAGGATGTCGCCCGGCTCGACACGCGCTCCGACGCGTATGATTCCGTTGTCGTCGAGGTCTTTTGTGGCCTCCTCGCTGACATTGGGGATGTCGCTTGTAAATTCCTCAACGCCACGCTTCGTCTCACGGACGTCGAGCGAATACTCGTCTACGTGGACAGAGGTGAGCACGTCCTCGCGCACGATGCGCTCGTTGAGCACGATGGCGTCCTCGTAGTTGTAACCCTTCCACGGCATGTATGCCACAAGCAGGTTGCGGCCCAATGCGAGCTCACCGTTCTCTGTGGCATAGCCCTCGGTAAGGATGTCGCCTTTCTTCACGCGCTGTCCCTTGTCGCAGATAGGACGCAGGTCGATGGTCATGTTCTGGTTGGTGCGGCGGAACTTCGGTATGCGGTATTCCTTCAATGCCGGCTCGAAGCTCACAAACTCCTCGTCTTCCGTACGGTCGTAGAGTATGCGTATGGTAGTGGCGTCGACATACTCGACCACGCCATCGCCCTCGGCGGTAATCATCGTACGGGAGTTCTCGCACACCTGCTTCTCGATGCCGGTACCCACGATAGGGGCCTCGTTGTGGAGCAAGGGCACTGCCTGGCGCATCATGTTAGAACCCATGAGCGCACGGTGGGCGTCGTCGTGCTCGAGGAAGGGGATGAGCGATGCGGCGATAGAGGCTATCTGCTGCGGCGACACATCCATGAGGTCTACCTGCTCGGGCGGCACTACGGGGAAGTCGGCGTCCTGACGGCACTTCACCACGTCGCGGATAAACGTGCCATCATCATTCAGCGGGGCATTGCCCTGGCCTATGATGTTGTTCTCTTCTTCCTCGGCCGTGAGATAAACAACGTCTTCGTTCTTGAGGTCGGCCACGCCATTCTCTACCTTGCGGTAAGGTGTCTCTATGAAGCCGAGCTCGTTGATCTTGGCGTAGACGCAAAGTGAAGAGATAAGTCCGATGTTCGGGCCTTCAGGGCTTTCGATAGGACACAGGCGGCCGTAGTGGGTGTAGTGTACGTCACGTACCTCAAAGCCTGCACGCTCACGCGACAAACCGCCGGGGCCAAGGGCAGACAGGCGGCGCTTGTGGGTTACCTCTGCAAGCGGGTTGGTCTGGTCCATGAACTGCGACAGGGGGTTGGTGCCGAAGAACGAGTTGATGACGCTAGATATTGTCTTGGCATTGATAAGGTCGGTCGGGGTGAACACCTCGTTGTCGCGAACGTTCATGCGCTCCCTGATGGTGCGGCTCATACGGGCCAAGCCAATGGAGAACTGGTTGCTCAGCTGCTCACCAACGGTGCGCACACGGCGGTTTGACAGGTGGTCGATATCGTCAACCGTGGCCTTCGAGTTGATAAGCTGTATAAGGTATTTGATAATTTCAATTATGTCTTCCTTCGTCAGCACACGCACGCTCATGTCGGTGTCGAGGCCGAGCTTGCGGTTGATGCGGTAGCGGCCCACGTCGCCGAGGTCGTAACGCTTGTCGGAGAAGAACAGGTTCTGGATGACTTCACGCGCACTGGCATCATCGGCCGGGTCGGCATTGCGCAACTGGCGGTAGATGTAAAGCACTGCTTCCTTCTCAGAGTTGCTGGGGTCTTTCTGGAGGGTATTGAAGATAATGGAGTAATCCTGGGCAACGGTCTCGTCCTTGTGCACGAGTATCGTCTGGGCTCCGCTCTCAAGAATCTCGAGCATATTGTCTTCGGTGATTTCTGTCTCACGCTCCATGATGACCTCATTACGCTCAATGGAAACAACCTCGCCGGTGTCCTCGTCAACGAAGTCCTCGTTCCAGCTCTTCAGCACGCGGGCTGCGAGCTTGGAGCCGATGGCCTTCTTGAGGTTGGCCTTGTTGACCTTTATCTCTTCTGCCAGGTCGAATATCTTGAGAATGTCCTTGTCGGTCTCGAAGCCTATGGCACGCAGCAAAGTAGTAACAGGCAACTTCTTCTTACGGTCAATGTAAGCGTACATCACATTGTTGATGTCGGTGGCAAACTCTATCCACGAACCCTTGAAAGGAATGATACGGGCAGAATAAAGCAATGTGCCGTTGGCATGCACGCTCTGGCCGAAGAACACGCCCGGCGAACGGTGCAGCTGTGACACGACAACGCGCTCGGCTCCGTTGATGACAAACGTTCCGTTGTCTGTCATGTAAGGGATGGGGCCGAGGAACACGTCTTGAATCACCGTGCCGAAGTCCTCGTGGTCGGGGTCAGTGCAATACAGTTTCAGCTTAGCCTTCAAAGGTACGCTATAAGTCAGGCCGCGCTCCAGGCACTCATCAATGGTGTAACGGGGCGGGTCGATATAGTAATCCAGGAACTCAAGAACGAAGTTGTTGCGCGTGTCTGTAATAGGGAAATTCTCGGAGAACACCTTATACAGGCCGTCATTCTTGCGTTCCTCAGGCGGAGTGTCCAACTGTAGGAAGTCCTTGAAGGACTTTAATTGCACATCGAGAAAATCCGGGAACGGCATCGGATTCTTCACGCTGCCAAAGTTGATTCTGTTATCTACTAATTTTGAAGCCATAAATAATGATTAATCTTGATTGGACTAACGCGTCCTATTAGTCGGGTTTGTCTTTATAAGACACAAAAGGTTAAGAATCTCCTACTTAGAGATTCTTAACCATAAATTATCGTAGTAAGCAAAATTACTTGAGCTCAACAACAGCGCCGGCTGCCTCGATGGTCTTCTTCAGGTTCTCGGCCTCGTCCTTAGCCAGACCTTCCTTCAGAGTAGAAGGAGCACCGTCTACGAGATCCTTAGCTTCCTTCAGACCAAGGCCGCAAGCCTCCTTGACAGCCTTAACAACCTGCAGCTTGGCAGCGCCTACCTCTTTCAACACTACGTCGAAAGAAGTCTTCTCCTCAGCTGCCTCAGCAGCACCACCTGCAGCAGGACCAGCAGCAACAGCAACAGCTGCAGCGGCGGGCTCAATTCCATACTCGTCCTTCAGGACTGTTGCCAACTCATTAACTTCTTTTACTGTAAGGTTTACCAACTCTTCAGCAATAGCTTTGATATCTGCCATTTTATTCTAAAATTTATTGTTTTTTTAATGTTTATTTATGACTTTGTAGGTTATTCAGGACGCTCGCCTAAAGTCTTCAGCACACCGTGTATGGTGATTGCGCCTGATTGCAGAGCAGAAACAACGTTCTTTGCAGGAGACTGCAGCAAAGCAACAACCTCTGCGATGAGCTCGTTCTTGCTCTTGAGAGATGCCAGCTCTTCAAGCTTGTCGGCACCTACGAAGAAGCTCTCCTCAGCATAAGCGCCCTTGAGCGAAGGAACGCCTTCCTTTGTGTACTCCTTGAGCAACTTTGCAGGCATATTTGCCGTGTTGGTAAACATAACGGCAGTGGTGCCCTTAAGGCAGCCATAAAGCGGCTCGTAGTTAATATCTGAATTCTCGAAGGCCTTGTGCAGAAGGGTGTTCTTCACAACAACCATCTTGATTTCATTCTTGAAACACTTGCGGCGGAGTGCGCTTGTCTTCTCGGCATTCATTCCGGTTGTGTCAACCAGATAGAAATGAGGATACGACTTGAGCTTCTCTCCAAGTTCTACGATGATAGTATCTTTTGCTTCCTTTTTCATTTCATTAAACTTTTAACGAGTTACTCAACTGATTTAGGATCAACCTTGATACCCTTGCTCATAGTGCTTGAGATAAAGATACTCTTGATGTACGTACCCTTTGCAGCAGAAGGCTTGAGCTTGATGATAGTCTGAACGAATTCCTTAGCGTTCTCATACAGCTTGTCTGACGGGAAAGACACCTTGCCAATCGAAGCGTGTACGATGCCGGCCTTGTCGACCTTGAAATCTATCTTACCAGCCTTCACCTCCTTGACAGCCTTGGCTACATCCATGGTCACAGTGCCGCTCTTGGGGTTAGGCATCAAGCCACGGGGACCGAGCACACGGCCCAGAGGTCCGATCTTGCCCATGCAAGAAGGCATTGTGATGATGACATCAACGTCAGTCCATCCGCCCTTTATCTTCTCGATATACTCATCGAGACCAACATAGTCGGCACCGGCTTCCTTAGCAGCAGCCTCGGCGTCAGGGGTGCAGAGACAAAGCACGCGCACGGTCTTACCAGTACCGTTCGGCAGCGTAACGACGCCGCGAACCATCTGGTTGGCCTTGCGGGGATCCACGCCCAAGCGAATGTCGATGTCACAAGATGCATCGAACTTAGTTGTGGTTATATCCTTAACGAGCTCTGTAGCTTCCTTCAAAGAATAAGCCTTCCCTGCTTCAACCTTATCAGCCACCAACTTTTGATTTTTTGTCAGTTTACTCATTGTCCTAATTGAAGTTATAAATTATTTACCAGGGAAGTCCCCTTCAACGGTGATACCCATGCTTCGTGCCGTACCGGCAACAAGCTTCATAGCGGCCTCAACCGTAAAGCAGTTCAAGTCGTTCATCTTGTCCTCGGCGATGGCCTTTACCTGCTCCCATGTCACGGTGGCTACTTTCTTGCGGTTAGGCTGGGCAGAACCAGACTTTACCTTGGCAGCCTCTTTCAGCTGAACGGCTGCAGGAGGAGTCTTGATGATGAAACTGAATGACTTGTCAGTGTAGTAGGTGATAACGACAGGAAGAATCTTGCCTGCCTTATCCTGGGTCCTGGCGTTGAACTCCTTGCAGAATCCCATAATGTTGATTCCCTTTGAACCGAGAGCCGGTCCTACTGGAGGTGAGGGATTCGCAGCGCCACCTTTAATCTGCAATTTGATTAATCCAGCAACTTCTTTAGCCATTTCTAATAATGATTTATTGATTGGGTATAAGCATTGCGGGGCAAGCCCGCTCTGCCATGTATAAAGAACTCAGCGTACCGTAACAATATACGCCTTATTCTTTCTCGACTTGCATAAAACCAAGTTCCAACGGGGTTTTACGCCCGAAGATCTTGACCATGACCTTCAGCTTGCGCTTTTCGGCGTTCACCTCTTCGATGACGCCGCTGAAGCCGCTGAAAGGCCCTTCCGTCACTTTCACTGTCTCGTCGACGCTATAGGGTATGTTGAGCTCAACATTCTCGATAGCGGTCTCCTCGGCATTTCCAAGGATACGGTTCACATCAGCCTGTCGGAGTGGAGTCGGATTATCCAGACCACCGAGGAAGCCCAGAACGTTTGGCATGAATCGCAAGGTGTGAGCCACCTCGCCCTGAAGGTTTGCCTCAACGAGCACATAGCCCGGAAGGAACAGTTTCTCCTTGATGACACGCTTGCCATTACGAAGCATTGCATACTTCTCAGTGGGCAGCAAAACCTGCCCAACATGAGACGACAATGTCTCATCATGCTTTATTGCAGCCTCAAGATACTCCTTTACCTTTGCCTCCTTCCCACTGACGGCACGCAGGACATACCATTTCATTCCAGTTTCAGACATCTCGGATAAATCAAAATAAATGATTAATTTGGATAAATAGAACTCATGACAAACTTAAAGACCAAATCCATGACCCACACCATAAGCGCAATGACAAGGGAAGCAGATAAAACAACCACTGCGCTATGTGTAAGCTCTGAACGGCTTGGCCAAGTAGTCTTATGCGCAAGTTCGTCGTAGCATGCTTTACAATAGTTTACAAATCTCTTCAACATGACGTTTTTTCTTTTTAGCACGGGATGAGAGGCTCGAACTCCCGACACCTGGTTTTGGAGACCAGTGCTCTACCAACTGAGCTAATCCCGTAAAATAGGTTCCCGTCAGTTGCCCAGCGGGAACCCCTGTATATTTTTAGATTACGATTAATCCTCGATAATCTCGGTAATCTGACCGGCACCTACCGTACGGCCACCCTCGCGGATAGCGAAGCGCAGACCAACGTTCAGGGCCACAGCGTAGATGAGCTCAACGGTGATGGTTACGTTATCACCAGGCATTACCATCTCTACGCCCTCGGGGAGAGTAATCTCACCGGTGCAGTCCATGGTGCGGAGATAGAACTGAGGACGATACTTGTTGCCGAACGGAGTGTGACGGCCACCTTCCTCTTTCTTCAGAACATAAATCTGAGCCTTGAACTTCTTGTAAGGCTTGATCTGTCCCGGATGGCAGAGCACCATACCGCGCTTGATCTCCTTCTTGTCGATACCGCGGAGCAGCAGACCTACGTTGTCGCCGGCCTCACCCTCGTCAAGGAGCTTGCGGAACATCTCAACGCCGGTAACAACCGACTTCTTGTCCTCGCCAAGACCAAGCAGCTCAACCTCGTCGCCAACCTTGATCTTACCTGTCTCGATACGACCTGTAGCAACAGTACCACGGCCAGTGATTGAGAACACGTCCTCAACAGGCATCAAGAAAGGCTTGTCGGTGTCGCGCGGAGGAAGTGGAATCCACTCGTCAACAGCCTTCATAAGCTCAAGAACCTTGTCCTCCCACTTTGCAACGCCGTTCAGGGCACCAAGAGCAGAGCCACGGATGATAGGAGTATTGTCGCCATCATACTCGTACTGGTCGAGCAGTTCGCGCATTTCCATCTCAACGAGCTCAAGCATCTCTTCGTCCTCAACCATGTCGCACTTGTTCAGGAATACAACCAAGCGGGGAACGTTCACCTGACGGGCGAGCAGCACGTGCTCACGTGTCTGAGGCATAGGACCGTCGGTAGCAGCAACTACGATGATTGCACCATCCATCTGGGCAGCACCAGTAACCATGTTCTTCACATAGTCAGCGTGGCCCGGGCAGTCTACGTGAGCATAGTGACGTGTCTCAGTCTCATACTCAACGTGAGAAGTATTGATGGTAATACCACGCTCCTTCTCCTCAGGTGCGTTGTCAATCTGATCGAAAGACTTAACCTTGTCTGCGTTGCCGGCTATCTTCTCTGCGAGCACCTTGGTGATGGCGGCAGTAAGAGTAGTCTTGCCGTGGTCAACGTGACCAATTGTACCAATGTTAACATGCGGTTTGGTACGGACGAATGTCTCTTTAGCCATAGCTTTTCTTGTTTATTTTACTTTAATGAATAATTCTGATTTAATGCTTGAGCTGTAACTGAGAGTTGAACTCAGGACCTCTTCCTTACCAAGGAAGTGCTCTACCACTGAGCTATTACAGCGAGGTGAGCGGAAAACGGGGCTCAAACCCGCGACCCCCAGCTTGGAAGGCTAGTGCTCTATCAACTGAGCTATTTCCGCAAAAACGTTGTCTGAGAGTGGGTGGTGATGGATTCGAACCACCGAAGTCGAAAGACAGCAGATTTACAGTCTGCCCCATTTGGCCACTCTGGTAACCACCCATATTTTGTTTTTTCATTCCCATCAGGCAAACTCCTTTGCCCTTGGTTTCCCTTTTGCTTCTTCCTGGCTCTTGCCCGGCCTTGGTCGAGCCTCTTGTCGGATTCGAACCAACGACCCCGAGATTACAAATCACGTGCTCTGGCCAACTGAGCTAAAGAGGCGTTTCTCTGCAGCCGTCATCGTGAAGATTTCGAACCTGCTTGAAAACGGCTGCAAAGATACGCATTATTTTTCAACCGCCAAAACTTTTCGCGACTTTTTTTAATATTTCCTCAATTTTTCTTTGAATTTCTGCAGTTGAACCCTCATTGAGTCCACTCCAAGGTCGATTGACTCCTCAAAAGTGTCGCTCACTTTTTCGACGAACAAAGTGCTTCCGGGAACGGTCACCGTAAGGCTTGCTTCCTTGTTATTTGCTGTCGCGGGCTTCACCACTTTCAGTTGCACCTCTACTTTCTGTATGTCTTCGTATGTTTTTTCCAACTTGGCGACTTTCTTCTCAACAAACGCCTGAAGCTTCTCGGTAGCGTCAAAGTGAATTGACTGAATTTTAACTTCCATAATTACCTCCTATTTTTTAAAAGGTTAAAGATTATGCCCTGTCGAGGGCTTTGTTATAAACTCGTTTCAACTGCTCGAACGTGGTATGCGTATACACCTTGGTTGTTTCAAGGCTCTGGTGCCCGAGCAATTTCTGTACGCTTTCTATCCCTGCGCCGTGGTTGATCATGGCCGTGGCAAACGTGTGCCGCAGCACGTGAGGCGTGCGCTTATGCAATGTCGAGACGCGCGAGATGTTCTTCTTCACCTCATAGCGCACCTGGTCGGCATTCATCCTCGCCCCCTTCGTGGTGACAAACAGTGCGGCCGTCGCCCGGGCAACACTCTTGTCGCGCACATTAATATAATGGCGGATGGTTTTCTCCAGCCCGGGGCCAAACGGAACCAGGCGCTGCTTGTTGCGCTTGCCCGTCACACGGAGCTGCAGCCCCGCCAGGTCGACATCCACGTCGTCTAGGCCTATCAGCTCTGCAAGGCGGATGCCCGTCTCATAGAACACCGCCAGCACCGTGCGCGCCCTTACGTCCTTGAAGCTGTCGCCCCACATGCCTTCGCCGTCCAACAGCACGTCCAGATCCTCTTCCCTGAGAAACTGCGGCAGCGGGCGCCCCACCTTCGGGTTTTTCACCACCCGGGCGGGGTCAGACTTGACAAGACCTCTGGAAACGGCAAAACGATAAAAGGAACGCAATGCACTCAACCGTCTGCAGATTGAAGTAGCAGTGTTCCCTCTATCCATCATGCTCTCCATCCAGTCACGGATCACGTCAGAGTCTGCCGACTCCAAAGAGAGATGATTATCCAAATTTTCGACGTACGACTTAAAGGCCCTCAGGTCTTTGCCGTAGTTTTGCACCGTCAGTGCGGAAAATCCGCGCTCATAGCGCAAGTAGTCCAAAAATTGTTCTATCATCATAAAAACGCTGCACCTTACGGTTTCGGCAACGAATTTACGGAATTAAATTCAAACTACCAAATTTTCCAAGGATTTTTTTAATCCTCTGCGGCTCTGAGCTTCTGTACGTAAATGGCGTGCTCCATCTTAAGCCTCTTGATGACAGACGGCTTGTCGTACTGCTGACGCGCACGGAGTTCTTTTACGACGCCTGTCTTCTCAAACTTTCTCTTAAACTTCTTGAGGGCTTTCTCGATGTTCTCGCCTTCTTTTACTGGTACAATGATCATTTGCTTTGGTTTTAAATTTTTAATTTACACATAATTAATAAATTGCTCACCGCAAGCACCATGCCCACGATTAGCGGGTGCAAAATTACTGCTTATTTACCAATAAACCAACTTTTTAGCCATTTTTTTTCAATTTATTTTCGCCGAATTGTCCGATGCATATCGTTGGGGCGTGTTTATGGCCCCAACAGCAGCCGGACAGGCTACCCGAAGCCCCGCCATGTGGGGTTGGTTCAACCGGCAATGGCGATGGTTTGGGCGGGACTGGCCATCAGGCTTCAAAACGATTACACTCCGTTGCCATGCAGGTTGTTCGCCGCCTTTGCGGCAGGCAAAACGGGCCACGGCGCCACGATGCGGCAAACGGGGCGCCAAGGGGGCATAGCCGCCAAGGGGCAAAAGCGAAAAATAGATAAATTTTTGGCAACAACATCAGCGCAACCCGCTGTGTACCAACGATGTTAGCGTGGAGGTGACCAGGTTACCGCATGGTTACCTCTTGCACAAACGCAAGAAACTGCATAACTTTGCAGTCGGAAAGTGATGGCCAAAACAAAGGGGCGGGCTCTTGCCAATGCCATTTGGCAAGCAAGGCAAAGCTGACGGAGCAAAACTCCGGCAACGCCCCGGCAACAGCCCCGGCCAGACTGTAAAGCAAACGAAAACGAAACAACAAACCAACTAAAATGAAACAAACATGAAAAGGATTGAGACTATTGCAAAAGCAGACAATTTCTGCGCAATCAACATCGGCAAGATGAGCGAACTTGGTGAATATGTGCTGGAGCTCGGACCTGAGGTGATTATTCCGGGCAAGGTGTTTTGCGGGGCGACCCTGGGGGCTACCGGGGCCCAGTTCTCCATGCAGTCGTTTGCCCCGGGCACGGAGACGGGGTTCCTGCACACCCACAAGGAGCACGAGGAACTCTACTTCTTCCTCGGCGGCAAGGGCGAGTTCCAAGTCGACGGGCAGGTCGTCCCCGTTTGCGAGGGCAGCGTGGTGCGCGTGGCCCCGGCCGGACGCCGCTCGGTACGCAACAACGGCAAAAAGCCGCTGGTGATGCTCTGCGTGCAATACCGCCAAGGCACGTTCACTGCCGACGACCTCGACGACGCCACCATATTGCCCGACAAGGTTGAATGGTGAACTCTGCCGCCGAGGGGCCTTTGCGGCAACAAATATTTACAAAGCCGCCCCGCCCCACCGGCCGGTGACAACATGTGATGCGAAAAGTGCCGTTTTGGATTGCAAAACGGCACTTTTCGCGTTGCAAAACGGGCCGTTCAGCAACGCGATTCGGGCCTTCCGACAGGAAGGGGGCCCCGCACCGGGGCAGAAGGCCCGCAGGCCTGCCCGAACACTGCGCCGCTGCAGGTTTTCGGCGAGCCGCCTTATGGCCTGGAAACACATGCAGGCGGCATTCTCTTTTCTTGCCTTTTACATTGAAACAAGGGATGCGCCGCGCTGTGGCCGCCTTGCCCCAACCCTATTGAACCGAAAGCAAAGAAAAGCCAAACGCGGCCGCAACCACCGCCTTTAGGCCCAACCATTTGCGGGCACAGGCCCCATGCCGCCGACGAGCCATCACGACAGTATCGCCCTGAATGCCATCCGGCAAGGCAAGTCGGGCGCATGGCGGACATACGCGCAATGGCCGGCAAGCCCCGGGCGGCAAGGGGCACGGCACAACCGCAACCAAGGGGTGGCCGGCGGCCGGGCACAAGGGTCGGCCCCACAGAGAGCCCCGGCCATGGAAACAAAAACCCCGCCAAGGGCTCTTGGCGGGGTTTACTGTCACATACTACCGTGGACTTGCGCCCGGAGGGGTCACTTCATCTTATCCCCGGCCTTATCCTTCTTGCCGGCCTTGAGCGGAGTCACCGTATACCCCATCTTCTGGATGGCGCTCTTCAGCAGCTCGGGCGACGTCTTGTCTTTGCGGTATTCAATTGTCACCGTCTTTTTGGGCAGGTCTACATCGAGCCCCGTCACGCCTTTCTCAAACGAAACGTTGTCTTCGATGCGCTTCTGGCAACTCTCGCATGTCATCGACACGAGGAAGGTAACCTTTGCCTTGTCTTTCTGGCCGCCGTTGGGCTCCTTGGCAGAAGCGGCCGACGAAGTGGCCAACAACATGATGGCCGAAATGATTAATGTCTTTGTTGTCATTCTATTGAGTTTATTAAGTTGAACATCATAGTGGCTTGGGTATGTTATACCGTATGCCACAATATAGCTTGTAGCCCATGGTAGGCCCCCAGACCATGGTAGCGTCGAAGTCGGGGCCGTAAGGGTTGGCGGCAGCCACCACGGGGTTCTTTTGCCTGTAATCGGTCAGGTTCTCGCCGCCGGCATATATGCTCCACCGGCGGAAGCGGCGCGTCAGCTGCGCGTTGAGTATGACATACGACGGGAAGGTGGTGGCCCACAGCGGCTTGGCTGCGTCGGGCGACGGCATGCGCCCGCCCCCGTTGAACTGCACCGTCAGGTCAAACTGCCACTTCTTCAGCCGAGTCTCGTATGAGGCCGTGGCCAGGGCCTTGTACCGGCTCGTCAGCGGCTTGCGCATCAGCGTGCCGTTGTATGTCGACTTCACGTCCATCCAGCGGTAAGCGCCGAGCAGCGTCAGTCCGCGCAACAGCTCGTAGCTGGCGTCTACCTGCACAACGCTCGATGTCGACCGCCCGTCCAAGTCGTGGAAATATATGCCGTGGGCATCCTTGTCGAGGTCGACCACGACCTGCCGCTCGAAGTCGGTGTAGAACCATTCGGCGTTGACATTGAGGTCTCTGCCGCCCACGGGTATGCGCACCGAGGCGCCCACGCCGTAGTTCCATGCCGCCTCCCGGCCCAGGTCGCTGTCTATGTGCCATGTGCGGCTGCTTGCCAGCAGGTAGCTGTTTTCGGGAAAGACAAACGCGCTGCGGTAGCCCTTGCCCGCCGACGCGCGAAAGTCGACCCACTTTGCAGGCGTATATTTAATGTGCGTGCGCGGCGTCACGAACCATCCGTAACGCGAGCTGCGGTCGCCGCGCAAGCCGGCCATCCACGTCAACTTGTCCGAAGGGCGCCATGTATACTCGGCATAAGCCCCGCCAACGCTCTCGCTCACGTCGGCCCACTGCGGCCTGTAGGTGCTTACTACGTTGCCGCGCTGCGAGTATTTGTCCCAATTGTAGTTTAGCCCGGCCGCCAGCTTGTGGTGCCGGCCGAAGTCGCGCTCGTAAAGCAACGATGCGTAGACGTTGGACTCGTAGACGTTGTACGACTTGTCGGCGTAGCCCGACTGCTGGCCGTGGTACGACCCCGACACTATGATGGCCACGCTCTCGTTGCGGTCTTGGTTTATTATGAGCCCGTTTTTCGCGAAAGCCTCCACCCTGTTGGCGTCGTTGGATATGGCATAGGGGGTCATGGCCATGTCGCCGTGCAGTGTATGTGCCGTCTGCCCGCTCTCCCTCCTGTCGGCCAGCAGCTTGAAGCCCCACTGCGACACCAGGCGCGGCGTCTGGTAGTGCCAGCGGTTCATCAGGCTCAGCGCCTGCATCTTGGGCATGTCAAGGAATGTGTCGCCGTCGCGGTCGTGGGCCTGCTCTTCGTTGTAATAATTCAGGAACAGGGCCGTCGACAATCTTTTGTTCAGCTCTACGGCCCCAACCACATTGCCCTCATAGCGCCCTGCGCTGCTCGCAAACAGGTTGACAAACAGCGGGTCGGCCACCTTGGGCTTCTTGTATTCTATGTTTATCTGCCCCGTCACCGACTCATAGCCGTTCTTCACCGAGGCGGCGCCCTTCGACACCTGTATGCTCTGCATCCACGGCCCGGGCACATAGTCGAGCCCGTAGACCGAAGCCGCGCCGCGCAGGTTGGGAAAGTTCTCGGTGAGCATCTGCACATAGGTGCCCGCAAGCCCCAGCAACTGTATCTGCTTGGCCCCGGTCACGGCGTCGCTGTAAGCCACGTCGACCGACGGGTTGCTGACGAAACTCTCTGAAAGGTTGCAGCATGCTGCCCGCGTGAGGGCCTGCGAGGTGATGCTCTCCATCTGCATCACGCTGCTGCGGCTCCTGATGTTGCCCAGCCCGCCTGTCGAGACAACCACCTCCTTGAGCTCGGTGGCAGGCGAGAGCACCAGCACCTGGACGTCGTCGGGGCGCTCCATGGGGTGGGTAAGCGTGGCAAAGCCCACATAGCCGGCCTTGAGCTGGCGGACATCGTCGGGCACTGTAAGCTCAAAATAGCCGTCGCCATCGGCAACGGCCTTGTGGTTGCCATCGTCGTAGACCACAGCCCCGGGCAACGGAGTGCCCTCCTTGTCGAGCACATAGCCCTTGACGGTCCTGTCGGCTGCCCATACACCGGCCCCGACCATATTGAGAAAGATTATCAATGCTAAAATCTTTGTCATAAAAAAAACCTTCTAAATGTTGTTGTCCTGAATTTTCTGCATTACAAAACCCAAATCGCCCAATGCCTGCAGCGCCACGCCATATCGTCCGTCAGGCCTGTGGCGCCATGCCCGGCGGGCCTGTGCCCATTGAGACTGCCGGCTTTTGTGCGGCACCAAACAATGGGGTGTGGGGCGCAAAGATACGGAAAAATCAGCAAACTGTATCCGTTTCGCCACAAAAAATAGTAGTCGGTATGTCGCCATCATTCTCATCTATCCATCTGAAATAAGCTCACGGCCACCCTCTTTCCGCCTCACGGCCATGATTGGCCTGCCTGAAGCGGCAATGCGCGGGCATGGTCGGCGGCCATGTCATAGGTATGGCAGAAATGGTTTCAGGCGGATTTTTTTCAGTAACTTTGCAGCGGCAAAAGCGCCGTTGGCGCTACACAGCGGTGCCAACAAACAAGAAGACAAGACAATGGAGCATATAATAAGGAAAGCCGGCCACGCCGACAGCGAGAGGATATGGCAGATAATAACCGACGCCAAGCGGCTGATGGCCGAACGGGGCAGCACGCAGTGGACAGAGAGCTACCCCTCGGCAGACACCATTGAAGCCGACATCTGCTCTGGCCACGCCTTTGTGGCGTGCGACCGGAGGCAAGTGGCGGTGGCCTACGCCGTGATAACAACCGAGCCCGAGGCTGCCTATGCCGACATCTGCGGACGGTGGCTCACGCCCGGGCCCTATGTCACTGTGCACAGGCTGGCCGTGGCCGACGGATGGCGGGGCCTCGGACTGGCCCGGGCGCTGATGGCTCGGGCCGAACGCGAGGCGCGGTCGGCTGGGGCTACAGGCGTGCGCGTAGACACCAACCACGACAACGCCGCCATGCTGGCCCTGCTCCCGGCCATGGGCTATGAGCTGTGCGGCACCGTCAGCTACGGCCCGCGGGGCGAGCGCATAGCCTTCGAGAAGGCCGTGGCCCACTGACAGCAGCCACACGCCGGGCCTATGCCGCCCCACCACCACCATCAAACCCATATCAGGCACCATACCGCCGGGGGCGCTGTTTGCTTGCCGTCAACGGCCTTCACTGAGGGTTCGCCATGTTGCCGGCATCGTGGCGGCCGCCTTGCCTCGGCGCAGCCACCAACACCATGGCCTACTCTAATGACGATTTGTGCTAAAACCAACGAGGAGGCAACGGACATCCGTTGCCTCCTCGCCATATCATGGGGTCACCCCTTGGTTACCAACCGGGATTCTGCGAGAGGTTGGGGTTCTTCATCCTCTCTGTCTGCGGTATGGGGAAGAGGTACATGCGGTCGTTCCACTGGCGCGACACGCTTGTGCGGTTGCCGGTCACGGTGCCGTCGGCGTTGAGCGTCAGCTTCATCTCGTCTATAGAGGTGAAGTATTCTGAAGCCTCCCTCCAGCGGCGCACGTCCCAGAAGCGGTGGCCCTCAAAGGCCAGTTCAACCATGCGCTCGTTCTTGTACTTGGCCCAGAAAGCGTCTGCACTGAGGTCGCCGGGCACATTGGGCATGCCCACACGGTTGCGGGTGTAGTTCAAAGCCTCGGCGGCGCTCATCGGCAGGTCGCTCGTTGTGGTGTAGGCACTTCCGGTGTAGCGGAACATAGCCTCGGCATAGTTGAGGTAGAACTCACCCAGGCGGAATGTGAGCCAGGTGTGGCGGTCGGCCGTATACCTGCTGTTCGAAGACAGGTCGATGGCCGTGTGGCACAGCTTCTTCACATAGTAGCCCGTAGGCGTGCCACCCGTCAGAGGCTCAGCGTGCAGTCCGCCGTAGTATGTCTGCAGCGGGTTGGTGTTGTAGCTCGGCCACTGCACGTCGCCGTTCTTGGCAATCGTCACATAGAAGCGCGGGTCGCGGTTGTCGTAATACAGGCTGTCGGGGTCGAAGTTGTCGAGCTGGTCGGGGCGCATGCCGGCGTTGGCGCCTGATGCAAACTCGTAAGCGTCGACAAGGTTCTGCGTCGGGCAGTTGCCGCCAACGCCACCTTCAATTCCCACGGGATAGTTGTAAGACTCGAATGTGTTCGACGTTCCGCCGGACTCGGTGCCGTAAATGCGGCGACCGAAGATAATCTCGCACATGATGTCGGGGTTGTTGAAGTTGTCGGTTGCCCACAGCGACTCATAGTCGGCAGCGAGGTGCTTGCCGCGGGCCGTAGCCTCGTCGATGAGCTGCTTTGAGTAGAGGGCTGCCATGTGGTAGCGCTCCTGGTCGCCATCGGGGTTGAACAGCGGGCTTGCCCAGTAGAGGGCGGCACGCGCCTTGAGGGCTATGACAGCCAGACGGTCGGCACGCCCGGTCTCGTTGGCACCCATGTCCATTGCTCCCATGTCTGAATAGTCAACGATGATAGAGTCTTCGATGAAGTTGCACTCGTCGATGATGAACTGGAAAATGCTGTCGCTCGACTCCCTGGGCAGCGAGTTGGTGATGTCATAGCTCTGGTTGTGGGTCACGAGTGGCACACCGCCATACTGGCGGGCCAGCACAAAATAGAAGTAGGCGCGAGCGTAGCGGGCCTCCCACTTGTAGTTGTTGTAACGGTAGAGCTGCTGCAGGTAGTCGCTGTTGAGCTCAAGGTCGTCGAAAGTGAGGTTCTGGAAGTCGTCGAGCACCACGTTGCAGACGGCTATTCCCTCATACATGTCGTTCCAGATTGCGCTCTTCGCGTTGGTAGGGCTCCACGAGCCGTTGTAGAAGTCTTCTATTACGTTACCCATGGTGGCATACTGCGACTCATCACTGGCCGAGCCGAGCAACGCGCCAGAGTAATACTGACCATAGTCATAGTCGAAATGGTTGTATATGTCGGTCATGAAGCCGCCCACCCTTTCGAATGTCTGGATGATTTCCTCTCTGTCCCGGAGAACGTACTCATTGTAGTCCATGCGGTCGGAGCAAGCCGTAAGAGCCATCACCCCGGCTATGCAGCCAACAAATATCTTACTCTTTTTCATGATTCTGTAGTTTAATGTTGGTTAGAATGTTAATGCCAGGCCGGCCACTATGCTCCTTGTGAGCGGGGCGCTGACGCCATAAGACTCAGGATCTGACACCTCGAGGTTGTCGATGCTGAACAGGTCGGTGCCGCGGACATAGAGTTTTGCGCCACCCAGTATGCCTGTAGCGTCCATCAACTTCTGCGGGAAGTTGTAGTAAAGCTCGATGTAGCGCAACTTCAAGAACGAGCGGTCCTCCACCCATACGGTGTTGGTCTGGTAGTTGTTGGCGTTGCTCTGCGAGCTCAGGCGCGGATACTTGGCATTGGGGTTGTCGGCCGTCCAGCGGTTGTCGTAAGCATACTGAGAGATTGTGGTGTTGTTGATGAGCGGCCAGTACATGCTCTTTGTGTTGAGCACTGCAGAGTAGCGGGCCGTTCCCTGGAACATTGCGTCGAAGCCGAGGCCGCGCCATGCTGCTCCCAGATGGAACGAGTAGTAAATCTCGGGCGCTGCATCGCTGAAGCCAATGGCCACCTGGTCGTTGGCGTCGATGACGTCGTCACCGTTCACATCCTCATACTTGATGTCGCCGGGACGCACAGTGCTGAAAGTCTGGGTGGGGCTGTTGGCGATGTCTTGCTCATCCCTGAAGAAGCCGATGGCCTTGAGTCCGTAGATCTGGTTGAGCGGACGGCCCGTCTGCACGAGGTTGCCGTAGAGGCGCGGCTCTTCCATCTGCTCCACTATGCGGTTATGGTTGAGCGCGAAGTTGGCGCCAACGTTCACCGTCCAGTCGCCGAAACGCTTTGCATAGTCGGCGCCGGCCTCAAATCCCCATGTCTCAACGATACCGCCGTTCTCATAAGGCGCGTCAAGTCCGATTACCTCGGTATATGCTCCCGATGCCTCCACCCAGATGTCGGTGCGCCTCTGGTAGTATGCGTCGAACGTCAGGTTAAGGCTGCCGAAGAGCGAGGCGTCAAGACCTACGTTATACTTGTAAGCCTTCTCGTGGCTCGGGTTCTCGGTGGCGAGGCGGTCGAGGTAAGTGCGTCCGAACTGCGACGTCCACGAACCCTGGAACGGATAGGTGCCTCCGCTGGTGACATACTGCTGCGTGTAGTATGTCCACACGTTGTCACCCGGCAGGTAGTCGGCATTGATTATGCCGAACGAAGCGCGCAGCTTGAGCAGGTTGACCCACTCGACATCCTTGAGGAAGTTCTCGCGCGACATTACCCATGCTGCAGAAACGGTGGGCGAGAACGACCACTTGGTGCCCGGTGCAAGGCGGCTTGAGCCGGAGCCCACGAGGGCGAGGTCGAGCCAGTAGCGGTTCTTGTAGCCATAGTGGCTCCACCACGACACATCCTGGCGGTAGATGGTGTTGTTGAGCCCGGTGGTCTCCTGATACTCATAGTCATATTTGAGCTGAGTGTAGATGGAGTGGTCGCCGAAGGTGTTGCCATAGTTCAAGCCCACGTCGAAGTGGAAGCGTGCAGCATAGGTGTTGGTCTCGGCGGCTGTACCCATGGTCGACTCGGCAATAACGCGGTAATCGTCGGCAATGGTGGGCGCGCCGTTCTCCCATGCGCCCGGTATCTGGCTTCCGTAGTCGTATCCCTTGCTGTGGTTCTCGAATATGTTCGACGTGTTGTCGTAGCCCACACGTACCGTTCCGCCCAGTCCTTCGAGTATCGCTGACAGGTCTTGCGTAAGGGTTATGTCGGAGAATATGCTCCGCGTGTGGTTCTTGGAGTAGGCAGCGCCCACCGACTGGGCCACGGGGTTGACCGTTCCGCTCCATGTCGGGTTGCCGCCCCACAGCCCGCTCTCTGCCCTTACGGGGAAAGCAGCCGAAGGGAGCGAGTAAACCATGTCCCAGATGTTGGCCGGCCCGGCAGCGGCATTGCCCGCATCGCTGGCGGCCTCGGCGTTTGCGCCTGGCGAGCTCGACTCGCTCAGCACACCGAGCAAGTTGACACGCATCTTGGTCTTGGGCGTGAGGTCGGCGTCGAGGTTAACCCTCATGCTTCCCTTTGTATACTTGTCCTGTGTGGAATAGCCGTCGTTCTCGTTCGGGTTGGCTATGAATCCCTTGTCGGTGATGAGGTTGACCATGGTGTAGTAGCGGAAGTTCTTGCCTCCTCCGGTAAACTCCACGTTGTATTTGTTGGTCACCCCGTGGTGGCGATAGGTCTCGTCGACCCAGTTCACGTTAGGATAGAGGTAAGGGTATGTGCCGTCGCGGAATGCGCCAATCTCGTCGGCGGTGTAGCGTGCGCCCAGCCCGTCGTTGGCACGGGCCTCGTTCACGGCACTGGCATACGTGGCAGCGTCGACGAACTGAGGCCTCTTCACCATATAATTATATATATGGTCGTAGCTGAACTTCACCTCCTTGGAGTTGTACTTGCCGCGCTTTGTGGTGACGAGAATCACGCCGTTGGCCCCTTTGTAGCCATAGAGAGCCACGGCAGCGGCATCTTTCAGAATCTGCACCGACTCCACCTCGCCCGGCGACACGTTGTCGATGTCGCGCTCAATGCCGTCGACGAGAATCAGCGGGGTGCTTGTTGACAGGCTCTGCAGGCCGCGGACGTAGAACGTCGGGTCGGCAGCCGAGTAAGTGCCGGAGTTCTGCAGCGACACAAGTCCAAGGCCCTGGCCGATGATGGAGTTGCCAATGTTGCGTGCGCTACGGCGGTCGGTGGTCTCAGAGGTTATCACCGACACTGCGGCTGTAGCCTCCTCGCGCGTGAAAGTCCTGTCGGCTCCCACGTCAATCTTCTGCCCGGCAAACTTTTCAGCCGCCGACAGCTCTTTTATAGAGTCGTTCTGAGCTGCCGCCGGCATGCTTGCACAGGCCAGCAACGACAGCACCAATATCTTGTTTCGTTTCATATTACTCAATTTATCTATTGAACTTCGTTAGTTGTCACATAAGTCCTTGAGTTCCCCGATTACCATCCGGGGTTCTGGATAAGCCCATAGCCCTTGTTGATTTCAGTCTGCGGGAACGGGAACAGATACCACTTGGCATCGAAGCCGGACGTCCAGGCCAACCGCACCCAGTCATCATTGAACGGGAAGCGCTCGTATTCAAAGTCGGTGGGCTCATAGAAGCCGGGGGCTGTCGGGTCGTCGGCCGATGTACGCTTGTCGCCGTTTGTCCACATCGTGGTCACCGTATCGCGCACGCCTGTCGTCGGGTCGGTCTGCATACGCCATATACGCAGTCCGTGCAGATGCTTCTCGAAGATGTCTGCCCTCTTGTAGCGGATGAGGTCAAAGTAGCGCTCGTTCTCGAATCCGAGCTCGCAGGCGCGCTCACGGAGCAGCTCCTCAAGCAGGGCGTTCTTGTCGCCGGTCAGGTTCTTGTCGGGGTTGCACTCCACCAGTCCCCTCATACCAACGCGCGAACGCACGAGGTCTATGTAGCGCAGGGCGCCGTCGAAGTCGTTGTCGGCCTGCAGCAGTGCCTCGGCGTATGTGAGGTACATGTCAGACATGCGGATGACATCCCACTGCGGGAACTGGCGGTCGTAGCACGATCCAACCACATACTTCTTGTTGCCGAAGCCCGTGGCAAAGAATCCTTGCTCGGTTGCGGGCTGCTGGTTGGCGTCGGTTCCGCCCACCCAGTTTTCGCAAATGTCGCCCGTGGCGTTGCCGTCGGTCCAGTTGGTCTGCTGCGGCACGCCGTTGACATAAACAGTCTCATAGAGGCGCGGGTCGCGTGTGAGCACGCGGTTCTGCAGGTCTTGCAGACCCTCTACGCGGTCGCCCTTGACGAACATAGTGTCGAGGCGTCCGGCCACACTGTCAGTGTGCCAGTCGAACGGTGTACCGTCGCGCCACGGGAACATCTCGACATACTCGGCCGTCGGGGTGTAGGCATAGCGTTCGTTGCGCCCGTACATGAGCGTATAGCCCTGATACTTGGAGTCGTGAGTACTGTTGGTGACACGCACCGAGTATACAACCTCGGGGCTGGCCTGGTTGACATAGCCGTAGCGGAAGGCATAGCGGTAAGCCTCCTGGGTGTTGGCCGTTGGCATAACCATGCGGTAATAGCCGTTGGCAGCCACCTCGTTGAAGAACTGGCGGCAGGCCGTGCGGCACGAATCCCACAGGTCCTGGCGATAGCTGCCATACCAAACGAGGCTGTCGCGCTCAGCTTCGGTAGAGCCGCCATAGTAAGGCTGGTCGCTGTTGAAGAGCGGAGAGGCCGCAAACTGGAATATCTTGCACTTCAGTGCCATGGCGGCAGCCCTTGTCCATCGGCCGGTCTCTGTCTGAGCAGCCGTGCCGGTGTATGCCCAGGGCAACACGCTCGACGCCTCGTCGAGCAAGCCGGTCATGAAGCGCACAGTACGGTCAACCGACGCGCGCGGAAGGCTGTACGACCCATCAAGGCCCGAGAACGTGCCTGTTACGATAGGCAGTCCGCCGTAGCACTTGAACATATTAAAGTATGTAGAGGCTATGAGGCACTTGCACTCGGCCGAGAGGCGGTCTTTCTCGCTCTGCTCCATGCCGGGCACACCGTCGATATTCTCGAGCAGCATGTATGCCGAGCGTATCAGCTCCCAGAAGTTCTCGGTGGTGAAGCCGTAGATGGGGCCGTCGGTGCTGGCCGTCAGCGAACCGCTATAATAACTGCCATAAAGCATAGAACCGCTAAAGTGGAGATGATAGATGTCGGTAAGGGCATCGAGTTTGCCTTTCCAGTAGCTGGCCGACAGCGGAGAGTCGTTGGAGCTGCGGTAAGGTATGCCGTAATACTGCAGTGAGTATATGCCGGCCACGAACTGGCGGGTGTACTCAGCGTTGTGGAACACAGAGTCTTTGGTGGTGCCACCGCTCGGAGCCTTGTCGAGGAACTCGCTGCCCACGGCAATCTCGTCGGTGCACGAGCTGACGCCCGCTGCAGCAGCCACGGCTACCAATCCGCCAAATAACAACTTATGTATTTTCATAATTAAATTCCGATTTTAATGATGTTCTGCTGTGAATTAGAATCCTAACTTAAGCGACACTGTGTATGTGCGCTGCAACGGGTATGACGGAGAAGCGCTTGCCCTGGTCTCCGGGTCGCCCCAGATGTAGGGAGAAATGGTGAAGAGGTTGTAGCCGCTCAGAGCCAGCTGGAACTGGTTGAGGCCAATGCTCCTCATGAACGGGAAGTGGAAGTCGTAAGCCACCTCGAGGGTCTTGAGGCGCAGGTACTTGGCGTCCTTCTCGTAAAGTGTCGACGTTGCGTAGTTCTGGGTACCGTTGAGATTTGTCACACGGGGATACTCGGCATCCTGCGAAGGATTGTCCACTGTCCATGTGTGGTCAAGGTGATATTTCAACAGACCACCTTGAACTTCGGTTGTACGACCATGGAACGGGCGCATGAACACATCGGAGAGATAACGCGACACGTTCCACGCGCCGGTGAACTGCATGTTCACGCTCAGGTCTTTCCACTTGAAGCCGAGGTTCAATCCGGCGATGTACTCCGGGTCGTCGGTATAGCCGTAGTCGCGGCTCATGTCGTTCTCGTTTATCACGCCGTTGCCGTCGAGGTCTACGTAAATGGCATCACCGGGCTTCAGGTTCTCGTTGGCAATGATCTGCTGCGGGAACGGCTGCCCGAACTCGCGCTCATAGTCGGCCTCGGCTCCGTCGTAATAGTATTTCCAGAAGAGATACTGGCTGCGCGAGCCAATGCGGTGGCCCTTCTGATACTGATACTCGTTGTTTAGCGGGGCTTCCTTCATCTCCTTGATTTCGTTCTGGTTGTACGAGAGGTTTACGCCAACCCAGTAACGGAAGTCCTTGCCTATCTCGTCCTGCCACTTGAGCGAGAGTTCCCAGCCCCAGCTGTCCACCTCGCCTTGGTTGGTGTAAGGCACGTCGAAGCCGATGATGCTCGGTGCCGTGCCGTCGCGGAGCAGAATGTTGGTACGATGCTCCTTATAGTAGTCGAACACGGTGCGCAGGCGGTTGTCGAACAGGTTGAGGTCGAAGCCATAGTCCTGCTTGAAGGCCTTCTCCCAAGTCACCTCAGGGTTGTTGCGCGACGACTCGAATGCGCCGGGATAGATGGTGCTGTTCTCTATACCGAACGAGTAGCCGCGTCCGCCACGGGCCCAGATGGCGCCGTTGTTTACTGTGTATGGGTCGTCGAGGTACATGAAGCGCGAGCCGCCAATCTTGTCGTTACCCACAAGACCCCACGATGCACGCAGCTTGAAGAAACTGACAACCTTAGACAGTGGCTTGAAGAACTTCTCCTCGCTCATAACCCATCCGATAGATCCTGCGGGGAAAGTACCGAAGCGGTTCTCGGGCGCAAAGTTCTCCGAACCGTTGTAACCGATGTTGAACTCGGCCAGGTAGCGGTTGTTCCAGTCGTAGGTGACACGGCCCACAAGGCCCACATATCCGCGGGCGAGGTCGGGATACTCGGTCGAAGAATAATAGTATTGCTTGCTCTGGTTGTACAGCAACAGGGCGCCGATGGTGTGCATGCCGAACGAACGGTTGTAGTTGAGCGAAGCCTCGGCATACCAGTCGCGCGCCTTGCCGGTGTCGGTCGAGTAGCTCACCGGCTCGTCGCTGCCAATCTTCCTGTAGGCAATGGTGCCGTCGTCCTGCAGCACGGGGTTGTAGGTGGCCACGGCAGCCGAACCGTTCTTGAGCACGTTGTACTGGCTGTTGTACGAGCCCTTTATCTTGAACGACAGACCTTTGGTTATCATGTCGAGCTTCTGTTCGAGCTGGAGGTCCATCTGGAGCTTGTTGACCTGCGTGTTCATGAATCCGGTGCCATAGTAGCCCATGCCCGAACTGCCGGTGAACGGCAGCTGCACGTCGGAATAGTCGGTCGTGGTGGCCACAAGGCGGTCATCCACGATACCGGGGCTCGAGAACGGCGTGGCCTGGTAGGCCAGCATGATCATTCCCGATGCACCCTGGCCCGTGTAAGGCTTGTGGGCGTTGCTCATGTTTCCGGCAATGTTGAACGACAGTGTGGTTGTGTTTGTCACGTCCATGTCAAGGTTGGCACGGTAGTTAAAACGGTTATAGGCGTAGCTGTTGTCGTATTCCTGGTTGAACTGCTGGAACAGACCGCCCTGGGTGAACACACCGGCCGAGATGAAGTAGCGCACCTTCTCGCTTCCTCCGCTGATGTTCACGTTGTGCTGTGTCTGCAGCGTGGCGTCTTTCATGATGTAGTCGGCCCACTCCGTGCTCGGGAACCTGATGGGGTCGGAGCCGGTGCGGAACATCTCGAGCACCTCGTCGGAGAACTCCGGAGTACCTCCGTCGTACTCTCTCATCATGTTGTGGAAGAGGGCGTATTCGTAGCTCGATGCCTGCTCAACCATCTTTGTAGGCATCAGGAGGCTGAACGAGGTCGAACCGCTGATGCGCGCCTTTCCCTCCTTGCCTCGCTTGGTAGTGATGAGCACCACGCCGTTGGCGCCTCGCACACCGAACACAGCCGTTGCCGATGCGTCCTTGAGCACGGTGATGCTCTCGATTTCGTTGGGGTCGATGTCGCTCATCGAGCGCTCCACACCGTCAACCTGTATGAGCGGGGCGGAGTCTTCCCATGTAGCCTGTCCGCGCACGAACACCGTGGCGGCGTCCGAGCCCGGCTCACCTGAGTACTGCACCGTGGTCACACCCGAAAGCTGTCCGGCAAGCACGTTGTTTACCGAGCTGACCGGCGTGCGCACGATTTCTTCGCCCTTGATGCTGGAGAGCGCTCCCGTCACGGTCACTTTCTTCTGGGTACCGTAGGCAACGACCTCAACGCCCTGCAAGACGTTTGAGTTCTCCTCGAGCACCACCTTCATGCCGTTCTTCGCGCTCACCACCGCGGGCTTGTATCCCACGAAAGTGATTCTCAACTTCGTGCCGGGAGCCACTTTCAGTGAAAACTTTCCGTCGAAGTCTGTAACTGTTCCCTGGGTGGTCTTGCCGCCCTCAATGATGACACTGGCGCCGATAACGGTCTCGCCATTCTGGTCGACTACCGTGCCGCTAATCATACCCTGCCGTTGCACGGCCTGCACTTCGGCCGAGGCGGGAGCAAGGCCCGACGGATGGAATCCGCACAATAGGGCGACAGGCAGCAGCCACCATCTTTTCAGTAACTTATTGTCAGCCATCTTAGTAGTATAAATTTAGTAAAACAAAGATTTTATTTCATTCTTTTTGTGAGATGCGCCATATAGCCCCCCAGGCATCGACGGCCGGCACTCACAGCCCGCGAAACGGGCATAACGCATTCAAGCATAACTCTTACGGCGGCTCGGCGGCTTTGGCCGCAGTCCGCATATTCATTTTCGTATAACCGATAAGCATTGCATTTATCATCTTAGGCGTTTGTTACATTTCAGGCGTTGGCACTCCGGGTGCCGGTTTTCTGACAGTGCGTAGTCAAACAGCTGTCTGCAAAGTTAAACATTCCGTTCACATATCTTAGTAGATAAATCATCGAAAAAGCTACCTTCATTACAGTTTTTAGTCATTACAGTCAAACCGGAGCAGCATCAACCTCCCAACCCACGGGTTGCCGACATTGAGAACTGCAACAACGGCATTTCCGACACAATACGGAACATGGCCTGCAGGCTGCCCCGACGCGCAATGTTTCACTGCAAAGTGGCCGGTGCACACACCTGCTCTTTTCGCAAACAAAGGTAGAAAAATAATAAAAGTTATTTTTGCCGCTACCGTTAAAAAAGCCTAACAAGTCATGGTTTTAACATACCAACGAAACATCTGTGCAACAGTGATTGCATTGCTGCTGCAGGATACGGGCGCTGCAGCACACCGGCAAAGTGAGAGCATAATAACAAAAATAATGAAACGGAGACAGCAATTCACGCCATTTAACATCAATTGTTTACAACAACAGCCCGCCCAATGACTCTTGGCAACAGTAACGCGGCCAATTTAAGCTACAGGCGGCAACGCCCCTACCCCGGCCCAACTGGACCACAGGCAGGGGATACGGCCCGGTGAAGCCCGAAAAACAGGATAAAATAAAAGCAACAGCCATAAAACCGACAGTCCGACCGAAGCCATACTGTGGCACAGCCCATCCATGACATTATCTGTAGCTGTTGAATAATTGATTGTCATCAGGTTGTGGGCAGTTCGGAGAATGTTTCTTGGAGCCCGAAGAGAGAGGGGATCTGGCTACACGAGCGCAGGGTCACAAGGAGTCAACACGGAAGGGCGTGAAAGATGATGGAAAAGATAATATACCACAATAAGTAGGTGTTCAAAATTAATTGCCATCATTTTGTGCGCTATTTCGGTGATGCATGCCAAAGTATGAAGAGGGAGCGTAGCGGGCTACGCGACCGATGAGACTTTGGCATGCATCACCGAAATAGCACACAAGATGGCGGCAAAGATATAGAGGACACATGCAAGGGCAATTGTATCGGTTAATCTTGAACAGCTGCTTAATATGGTTTGGCATCGGTTGACTTGCAACAGCTACTTTTATTAATGAACATGCGCATCCTGCAAAATGCGGGGGTTGGCTGTTGGTTGAAGCAGTTATTTGGCTGCCGGAAGCAGTTGTCTCTCGCCGCGCTCGCCCATATTGTTTGCATACATCATCCACCAAAGCAGTTGCCGGCAAACTCCCCGCCGCCGCAATGACGCCAAACTCCCGCCAACTGCCTATAACTACTTGCCAACTTGCTGACATTCATATAGTATTA
>NZ_JAMBLP010000024.1:0-45440 GCF_023336985.1 Marseilla massiliensis
GCTGTATATCATCGAAGGGTTGCCGTGCACCACCAGCGTGGCCGGCAGGCGGTTGTCGAATGCCATGCGTCGGTGTTCCATCTCAAGCGCCGTCTCTTTCATTATCTGTGTTACGGTCTTGGCGATGTCAACGTCTTCAAACGGCATGAGTTCGGGGGCATCGTCCAGTCTGTTCAGCGTCGAGATGTCGGTGAGCAGGCTTGCCAGCCTCTGGCTTTGCGCATAGCATCGGTCGAGGAACTGTTTCTTGGTGTCTTCGTTCATTTCCGGGTTGCCGATGATGGTCTCCAAGTATCCCTGTATGCTCGCCACGGGCGTCTTCAGCTCGTGGGCTATGTTCTGGGTGAGCTGCCTTTTCAGCACGTTTTGCTCCTCCTTGGTGTGCTGCAGGCGCTTGTATATCTTTATGATGTGCTCAGATATCTCTCCCAACTCGTCGGCCGGGAACTCGATAAGGTCTTCGGTGTCGAGGCTTTCGTTGTGGTCGGCTCTCCTGGCGAATATCCTCAGCTTGGTGATGTTGTCGTCGAGCCGGCTTATGAAGCGGTATAGCACGAAGGTGAGCAGCGCAACCATGATGACCGTAAACCATATATAGTGCATGTCTGCCTGCAGTGAGTCGGTCAGGTCGTTGTCGTATGGCAGCGCCGAGCGTATGATGTAGCCGTCTTCCTTGAAGTATGTTGCAGAGTAGAAGTAGTCGCCCTCCTTTATTGAACTTTTCCGGTTGATGTCGTAACCTGAGCCGTTTTTGATGGCGTCGCGCACTTCCGGCCGGTTGATGTGGTTTTCCATGTTGTTGTAGTCCTTCGTGCTGCTGTCGAAGAACACCCGCCCGCTGCGCGTCATCATGGTGACACGCAGCCCCGGCACGTCGTGCCTGCTGACGTATTGCTCCAGTTTCCGGTCGTCGAGCATGCCGGTGTTGTGCAGCGTCTCGTGCATCCGCACGTTGTAGTCTTGCAGCTTCAGGTTGAGCGTGTTTATCTTGTATTCGTTCTCGCGCACCTGATGGAAGGCTATGAACAGCACTGCAAAGATTGTGAAAAGCGACAGCACGCTCCAGAAGAGCCGCCTGCCTACGGTGAGGTTGTTCATCATTCGTTGTGGTTGTGGCGGCCGCCTGCATGCCGGCCTTGGCGCCTCAGGCGTCGAAGAAGTATCCGAAGCCGAGGCGGGTTATGATACATTTGGAGAAGCGGCCTATCTTTTTGCGCAGCCTTGTGATGTTTACGTCGACTGTGCGGTCGAGCACCAGCACGTCTTGCGGCCATATCCTGTTTATCAGTTCCTGCCTTGAGAACACGCGGCCTTTCTCTTCGAGCAGTGTCCTGAGCAGCTCAAACTCGGTCTTGGTGAACGGCACTTGCTCGCCGTCTATGCTCACCGTCTTGTTGTCGAGGTTGAGTTCCAGCCCCTGGTACTTCAATACCGAAGGCTGCGACTGGCCTTGGCTGTCGGCAGTGCGGCGCAGCACGGCCCTCACCCTGACCAGCACTTCGCGTATGGAGAACGGTTTTGAGATGTAGTCGTCGGCTCCGAGGTTGAATCCCGTCACCGTGTCGTTTTCTGTGTCGCGTGCTGTAAGGAATATAATAGGTATGTCTTTGGTAGATTCTTCAGACTTCAGTTTCCTGGCGAGAGCGAAGCCCGACATCTCGCCCATCATCACATCGAGCAACAACAGGTCGAAGGAAGTGAGGTCGAGAGTCAGCGCCTCTTCGGCCGAACCGGCTGTTTCCACTTCGTAGCCCTCGGTTTCGAGATTGAATTTAAGTATCTCACACAGGTCTTGTTCGTCGTCTACGACGAGTATCCGATGGTTCTTTTTTGCCATAGCCATATCAAAACTTTTTGCAAAAGTAGGCATTATTTTCTACAATGCCGCATAGAAATGGTTACATTTCGGTTACAATGGCGGCGCAGTGGGATAATTGCCGCTGCGCCGCCTTGGTCGATGTGTGATTAGAGAGGATATCCGTCGAAGTCGAATAGCACGGTCGACAGGTAGCGTTCGCCCGTGTCGGGCAGCAGCGTCACCACCTCCTTGCCTTCGTTCCCGGCCCGTTTTGCAGCCGTGACAGCCGCCCAAGCGGCCGCCCCCGACGATATTCCCACGAGCAGGCCCTCGGTGCGTGCCAGCAGCCGTGCCGTGCGTATGGCGTCATCGTTGTCTACCGTCATCACCTCGTCGGCGATGCTTGCGTCGTAAGTGTCGGGCACGAACCCGGCCCCGATGCCCTGTATCTTGTGCGGGCCGGGCTTGCCTCCGCTAAGCACGGGCGATGCCGACGGCTCTACGGCCACCACGCGCACGCTTGGCTTTAGCTCCTTCAGGCGCCGTCCGGTGCCGCTAAGCGTTCCGCCGGTGCCCACTCCGGCCACAAACACATCTACGGCACCATCGGTCTGTTGCCATATCTCCATGCCTGTGGTCTCATAGTGGCACTTAGGGTTGGCCGGGTTGGTGAACTGCCCGAGCGTCACTGCTCCGGGCGTGGCCTTGCGCAGCTCTTCGGCGCGGCGTATTGCACCGCCCATTCCTTCGGCTCCGGGGGTCAGCACCACCTCGGCCCCGTAGGCCCGTGCCAGCCGCTGACGCTCAACGCTCATGGTGTCGGGCATGGTAAGCACCAGGTGGTAGCCGCGGGTGGCGGCCACCAGGGCAAGGCCCACGCCGGTGTTTCCGCTTGTGGGCTCCACTATGGTTGCCCCGGGTGTGAGCAGTCCGCTCCTCTCGGCGTCGTCAATCATAGCCAGCGCTATGCGGTCTTTGACGCTTCCGCCGGGGTTGAAGAATTCCACTTTGGCTGATATGGGTTTGGCCAGCCCGCATGCGGCCGAGAATCTGCTTAGCCTTAGCAACGGGGTCTTGCCGATGAGTTCAGTCAGTTTGTTGGTTGTTTCTGTCATGTCTTTGTTTGTTTAGTTTGAGTTATATTATGTTTGGTGAATAAACCGGCGGCGATTCATCAATGGTGTTGGTTGCCGACTGCCGCCGTTCGTTCAATGCAAAGTTATGAAAAATATTCCGAACGGCAATGTAGGCCATGGCTTTTTCGTGACGGGCCTTGCCGGGTTGCATGCCCTGATGGCCGGCCTTGCTGTGCTGTTTGTCGCGTTATTTTGTCAGAAATGCGCCTTCCTGTTGGTGGCCGGATAGTTATGTTAAGTGTTTTAAATAGTTTTTATCTGTTCATTCCGGCCATGCTGAGTGGCCGAACGGCAGTTGCCGCAA
The DNA here is from genome assembly GCF_023336985.1 of Marseilla massiliensis. NCBI lineage: Bacteria > Pseudomonadati > Bacteroidota > Bacteroidia > Bacteroidales > Prevotellaceae > Marseilla > Marseilla massiliensis. The sequence goes on from NZ_JAMBLP010000024.1 coordinate 3,239, forward strand.
TGCCAAATGGGCCGTATTGCGATGCCGTTCGGCCCGTTTCGGCAAGCTGTAAAGGTGGTTTTGGGTGGCGTCTGTTGTGCAAAAGATGCCGTTTCGGGTGGTTTCCGGTGTCTTTTTCCGCGTGTTTGCCTCCGGTTTTCGCCTTCGGCCGCTGTTAAGTGGCTTTCTTGCAGGCGGTTGCAATATCTCGCCCGAGAATCGCGCATTTGCCGCCTTGTGGCATGACGGCTGCGCCGACGCGATTCTCGCGAGGCTTGTTGTAAAGATTGTTCGCAGCAAATCCGAGGCTGAAAAACAAGGGTCGTGGCTGCCGTGAGAAAGCCGTTGCCACTATGTGGGCTTGGCTCTGCCGGGCCATTCGCCGCGTCATGGCCCGGCATTTTGAGCGGGTTGAAATCAAAAAAAAAATTAATTGCTTGCCGGATTGGGCAAAAACGCCTAAATTTGTATCTCAGAACAAAATTTAACCCAATATTTATGATAGACGTAAAAGCAACATTGAGTTCTGCCGAAGAGAAGATGGAGATGGCTGCGATGTACCTTGAGGAGCAGCTGTCGCGCGTGCGCGCCGGCCGCGCCAACGTGGCAATACTCGACGGCATAAAGGTTGACTCCTACGGTTCGATGGTTCCTTTGAACCAAGTGGCCAATGTTTCCACCCCCGATGCGCGCACAATAGCCATCCGCCCGTGGGACAAGAAGCAGATAAAGGCCATCGAGAAGGCCATAATGGACTCTGAAGTGGGAATCACCCCCGAGAACAATGGCGAGGTAATACGCCTGGGCATACCGCAGCCCACGGAGGAACGCCGCCGGGAACTGGCCAAGCAGTGCAACAAAATGGGCGAGGGCACCAAGGTGCAGATACGCAACGTGCGTGCCGAGGTGAAGGACAAGTTGAAGAAAGCTATCAAGGACGGCCTTTCGGAGGACAACGAGAAGGATGCCGAGGCCGAGCTCCAGAAAATCCACGACAAGATGATCAAGCGCGTGGACGACCTGCTCGCCGCAAAGGACAAGGAGATAATGACAGTCTGAAAGAGTGTTATCAAGGTATATAAAGTAGGAAGGTGAAGTTGCATTTCTGCCGTACTGTGTGCGGCTTTGATGTGCTTTGCCTTTTCTTTTTGCCGTCGGCTCCTGCCGCTACGCCTGTTGCGGTTGGGCCGCAGGGCCGCCAGAGCCCCGCGGGCAGCCTTCAGCTTTATTGCCTTTTTACCTTTTTACCATTATAAGATGTTTGGTTTAGTAGTAAAGAACACCGGCAGCTGGTATACGGTGAAGACCGATGACGGCCGCCTTGTGAACAGCAAGATAAAGGGCAACTTCCGACTCAAGGGCATACGCAGCACCAATCCCGTGGCTGTGGGCGACCGTGTGGAGATTGCGGTCAACGCCGAGGGCACCGCGTTTATCACCGAGATAGCCGACCGCCGCAATTACATCATACGCAAGTCGTCCAATCTCTCGAAGCAAAGCCACATCATTGCGGCCAACGTCGACATGGCCCTGCTTGTCGTGACGGTGAATTACCCGCAGACGTCGACCACATTCATCGACCGCTTCCTGGCTTCGGCCGAGGCTTACCGCGTGCCCGTGGTGCTCGTGTTCAACAAGACCGACCTGCTCACTGCCGAGGAGTTGCATTACCAGGAGATGATGATCGGGCTGTACGAGAACATCGGCTATGAGTGCCGCGCCATATCCGCCGAGACCGGACAGGGCGTCGGAGAGCTCGCGCAGATGCTTGCCGGGCGCATATCGGTGCTCAGCGGCAACAGCGGGGTGGGCAAGTCGACGCTCATCAACCGCATACTGCCGGGCGTCAACCTGCGTACGGCCGAGATAAGCGATGCCCACAACCAAGGCATCCACACCACGACGTTCAGCGAGATGCTTGAGTTGCCGGGTGGGGGCTACCTCATCGACACCCCCGGGATAAAGGGCTTTGGCACGTTCGACATCGAGCCGGCCGAGCTCACGGGCTATTTCAAGGAGATATTCATGTTCTCAAAAGACTGCCGTTTCAGCAACTGCACCCACACCCACGAGCCCGGTTGCGCCGTGCTCCGGGCCGTAGAAGAGCATTATATAGCCCAGAGCAGGTACCAGTCATACCTGAGCATGCTTGAAGACAAGGACGAAAGCAAATACCGCGAGGCCTTCTGAGCCCCGCGGTATGCGTGTTGCGGCCGGTGGCCGCAGCCGGCTTCTGCAAGCCGTGGCGTGTTGCGGCCATGCCCATGTCTGCGCTCCGTCATGGCCATAAGCCCCGTCAGTTGTCTGCTTGAGGTTCTTTGTGCCCTTTCTTAGGCAGGCGGCCGGCTTTGCGCAGCGCTTCGGCGATAATCCATTGCAGCTGTCCGTTGACAGAGCGGAACTCGTCGGCAGCCCATGCTTCGATGGCTTTCATCGAGTCGCCGTCAATCCTTAGCACGAAGTTTTTTGTCTTGCTGTCTTTCTTTTCGGCCATTCCTATAGTCTTTAATGGTTCAGGGTGCCGGTGTTCATCACCGGCTGTGCCGGCTCGTCGGCACATAGCACCACCATGAGGTTGCTCACCATGGCAGCCTTCTTGTCGTCGTCGAGCTCGACAACCTGTTCGTCAGACAGTTTGTCGAGGGCCATCTTCACCATCGACACAGCCCCCTCCACAATCTTCTCGCGTGCCGATATGATGGCCTCGGCCTGCTGGCGGCGCAGCATCACGGCCGCAATCTCAGGCGCGTAGGCCAGGTAGTTGATGCGCGCTTCCACTATTTCAATGCCTGCCATGCTCAGTCTCTCGTTCAGTTTGTCTTCCAGTTGCTGGTTTATCTCGTCGCCTCCCTCGCGCAGCGTCAGCGCCTCAGTCTCGTTGCCGTTGTCGTCGTAGGCATAGAGACCGGCCACCTGGCGCAGGGCGGCGTCGCTCTGAATCTTGACAAAGTTCTCAAACGCCCTCATCACCCCGGCCACGGCAGCGGCCCCTATCGACGTGTTGCCGCCGGTCTGCGCCACGGTTTGCGCGTCGATCTCGAACATTGCCTTATACGTATCCTTCAGTTTCCACACCAGCATCAGCCCAATCATTATAGGGTTGCCGGCCTTGTCGTTGACCTTGATGGGCTCCGAGTCGAGGTTGCGGGCGCGCATCGACAGCCTTTTCTTGGTCAGGAAAGGGTTCACCCAGTAGTATCCCGTGTCGGTGAACGTGCCCTTGTACTTGCCGAAAAACATTATCACCATGGCCTCGTTAGGCTCAAGTTGCATGATGCCCTTGAAGTTGAAAAGGGCCGCGATGGTCAATATCACAGCCAGCGAGATGCATACCCCGTCGGGGTTGCCGTCGGTGTCGGTTGTCAACACGGCCATGGCAATGCAGCCGGCAATTACGAGCAAGTTGACCGTTAGCATCAGAAAGCCGTTTGCTATCAGTCCGCTGAATTTTCTTTCCTTGTTACTCATACGCTTTGTTTTTGGTGTTTTGATATTATATTGATATCACAAAGATAGCGAAATCCTGCCGTATTGCATAGCCATGTCGCCGAGTTTTAAGTATCTTTAACCCCGCAAGGGCCACCGGGCGTTGCCGTTTCCGCCGGTGGTCAGGCCCTGACAGGCGACCGCCTGTGCCTTGTGGCCATGAAGACGGCTATCGACAGGGTGGTCAGCATCTCCGACATGGCCAGCGAGAGCCATATACCTGCGTTGCCCATGATGCCCGGCAGGATGAGGAACGACGGCACGAGATAGACAAAGCCGCGCAGCAGCGCAAACGTCATGGCGGGCTTTACGCGCTCCACACTCTGGAAGTAGCCTATGCAAGTCAGGTTGACCACGTAGAACACAAAGGCCATGGCGAAGAGCGGCAGGCCGCCGACGGCAATGCGGGCGGCGTTGGTGTCGAGGCTGATGAACAGTCCGGTGAGCAGCTGCGGTGCCGCGGCAAACACGCCTGTCACCACCAATCCGCATGCCACGGCGGTCGCTATGGCCACCCGCAGCGTCTGCCTGACGCGCGTCCACAGCCCCATGCCGAAGTTATAGCTTATTATGGGCTGTGCCGACTGTGCCGTGGCGTTGCCCACCATGAATATGAAGGGGGTGTAATAGCACGCAATGCCGAAGGCCCCCACGCCGTCGTCGCCCAGATGGCGCATGAAAACAAAGTTGCCAACAAACGTAAGCACGGCCAGGGTGAGCTCGCCCACTAGGCCCGGCGAGCCAATGTGGCACTGGTAGCCCACGTTGCGCAGCGAGTACATCAGGCTGCGGCGGCTCAGCTTGGGGCTCAGCAGGCGCAGTGTGCGTGCGCCGAAGAGCAGGTAGCCCATGGCCATCAGTCCGCCCAGGGCCAGGCTTATGGCCGTGGCGAAGGCCGCCCCCATCACTCCCCATCCCAGCGGGAAGATGAAAATCACGTCGAGCACGGCGTTGGCCACGGCCGTGACGAGGCTGCACGACATGGCATATTTGGGCGAGCCGTCGAGCCTTATGATGAACAGCGCGATGGCTTCCCAGGCCTGGAACACCAGTGCCGGGGTGAACCATAGAAGGTAGTCGACAACCAGCGGCAGCAAGTGGGCCGACGAGCCAAGGGCCAGCGCCGTCTGCTCGGGCATCGACATGATGGCTGCCGTGGGCACCAGCGTGGCCACCGTGGCTATGGCCATGGCCTGGGTCACGTTGAGCCGTGCCGCCTTGACCTTGCCCCTCGACAGGTGTATCGACGCCACAACCGAGCAGCCGGCGCCTATCATGAGGCCGAGGCCGGTGGCTATGGTGAACACAGGCACGTAGATGTTGATGGCGGCAATGCCGTCGCTGCCCACGCCGTGGCCCACGCAGATGCCGTCGATGGCCGTCACTGCCGACATGCCGAGCATGCCGAGCAGCGTCGGTATGAAGTATTTCCAGAACAGTTTGAACACGTTGACCTTGCTGAGGTCGATAGAGTCTTTCTCAAGTCTTTCCATATAGCAGTTTGTTGTTTGTGTGCCGAGCCTAAAAAAGCCGGCTAAGCTGATTGGTTTTACCCAGTCATCTTATCCGGCTCTGATGCCCTCCGATGAGGATTACAAAACTCTTTGTCCCGTAATTGCGGTGCAAAGGTACGGCTATTATTCCGATATACCAAAATTATTTAGCCAAAATTGTAGGCCAGTGCCCAAGCGGCCACCTGCCGTCGCCGTGCCGCCAGGCCTTAGCCCTTGCCTTGGGCGCGGCTTGTTGCGGCCACGCAAGGCCACAGGCTGGGTGGCGGCAGGGGCTTGAAATGGCTTGCATAGTCATGGTATGAGGGCAGGCAACTGCATCCGGCGACCAGGAAAGCACATTTTGGCAAAGCCCTTCCAACCGTTTGCCACAGCCTTGCTGCACGCCCGGCGCGGCGTGGCGGGCGCGGGCCGGGCGTGGTAATTATTGTTTACACTATCCCCTTTGCAGCCCCATTGCGGCCGTATGGCAGTGCAAAACGTGCCGTCCTGCCTGCCAATACGGCCCATTCTGGAGTCTGAAACGGCCCGTTTCGCGCCGCTGCATCGGCCTGGCTGCAATGTGCTGCAAGCCAGGCTGTTGCGTGGCGTGGGCAGGGCGTTGCGATTGTTTTACAAAAACTGTTGCCGGGCGGTGCCGTCCGGATGGGCTGCAGGGCCGTTGCTGTTGCCCGGCCGCAGGCTTAAGGCGTGGCTGTGCGGGCCGCTGGCTTGCCCGGCGGGCACGGGGCCCACTCGTCGGGGCATATATATAAAATGGCGTTTTGTCACCGTTTTATTTTGCATTGTGTTTTGTTTGCACTATCTTTGCATACGGTATGGAGACAAATCTGACAGACAAGAGAATAGCCGTTTTGCTGTCCGGCGGAGTAGACAGCTCGGTCGTGGTTTACGAACTGGCCCGAATGGGGCTGCACCCCGACTGCTTCTACATCAAGATAGGGCCCGAGGAAGAGTCAGAGTGGGATTGTTCGTCGGAAGAAGACTTGGAGATGGCCACTGCCGTGGCGGCCCGTTACGGGTGCAGGCTCGAGGTGGTTGACTGCCACCGCGAATACTGGGACAAGGTGACGAGCTACACCATGGACAAGGTGCGCGCCGGGCTGACGCCCAACCCCGACGTGATGTGCAACCGGCTGATAAAGTTTGGCGCCTTCGACGAGAAGCGGGGCCACGACTACGACCTCATAGCCACGGGCCATTATGCCTGCACCGAAATCATCGACGGGCTGAAGTGGCTCACCACGAGCCCCGACCCGGTGAAAGACCAGACCGACTTCCTGGCCCAGATATACGACTGGCAGCTGCGCAAGGCGCTCTTCCCGATAGGGCACTACATGAAAGGCGAGGTGCGGCAGATAGCCGAGCGCGAGCATCTTGTGAACGCCCGGCGCAAGGATTCGCAGGGCATCTGCTTCCTGGGCAAGGTAAACTACAATGAATACATACGCCGGTATCTGGGCGAAAACCCCGGCGACGTGGTCGAGCTCGAGACGGGCAAGAAGATAGGGCGGCACCGCGGGCTGTGGTTCCACACCATAGGCCAGCGCCACGGACTGGGCTTCGGCGGCGGCCCGTGGTATGCGGTGAAGAAAGACGTGGCTGCCAACGTGCTCTACGTGAGCCACGGATTCGAGCCGCTGACGGCCTACAAGCGCGACTTCCCCGTGCGCGACTTCCACTTCCTCACCGTAGGCGAGCTGCCGCAAAGGGTGACGTTCAAGATTCGCCACACCCCCGAATACCACCCGGCAACGCTCGAACAGACCGCGCCGGGCTGCTTCACCGTCCACGCCGAGGAGCTTATCCAGGGCGTGGCGCCCGGCCAGTTCTGCGTGGTTTACGACGAAAGCCACCACCGCTGCTACGGCTCGGGCGAGATAACATGCTGACAACGACAGACAAAACAATGGAAAGGATGATAGTATCACGTTGGTTGGTGGCCGTGGCAATGGCACTGCCATCGTTGGCAACGGCCCAGAAGCCGGTGCATCTCATGACAGACCTCATTGAGCATACGGACAGAGTGTTTATAGGCGGGCGCCCGTCGACGCTTACCCTCGGCGAGGTGGGCTCGGCCATCGAGCCGTGGCAGGTGGCCGAGGTGCGCACGCCGCGACCGCGGCTCACGTGGGCTTACAGCTCGCCGGAGCCGGGGGCCTGTGTCGTGGCCTGCGAGGTGACCGTTGGCACAAGCCCCGACTTGGGCGGCCGACAGCCGGGGGTGGTATGGACGAGCGGCCGCAGGGCCGGGCGCGGGGCATGGGCCATGGACTACGGCGGGCCCGACCTGAAGCCTTCGACCACATATTACTGGCGGGTGCGCACGTGGGACAGCAACGGGCGCGAGGCCACGTCGGCAGTCAAGGCGTTTCGCACAGCCGCCTCGCTCGACGGGCAGCCGTCGCGATACCCGCTCACACTGACCGACGAAGAGCCGGCGGCGGTGCGCAGCATTACGCCCGGCATGCTGATGGCCGACTTCGCCGCCGATGCCTTCGGGCAGCTGTCGCTCACGGTCACGGCCAGGGCCGAAGGCGACACACTGACCATACACCTCGGCGAACAGCAGCTGGAAGGGCGCGTCAACCGCAAGCCCGAAGGGTCGCAACGCTATGCCAGGTATGTGCTGCCGCTGCTCAGGGGCACGCACACCTACCGCGTCAAGCTGCGCAAAGACCGGCGCAACACCACGCCAAGGCGCAACGAGAGCCGTGTCGACCCCATACTGATGCCGCCATACATAGGCGAGGTGTTCCCGTTCCGTTATTGCGAGGTCGAGGGAATAGGCGGCGACGTCGAGGTGAAGGCCCTGGTGCGCCATGTGGCCAGCTATCCCTTCGACGCCTTCGCGTCGAGCTTTGAGTCGTCAGACAGCGTGCTCAACCGCGTGTGGCAGCTATGCAAGCACACCGTCAGGGCCACGTCGTTCTGCGGAACATACGTCGACGGCGACAGGGAGCGCATACCCTACGAGGCCGACGCCATCATCAACCAGCTCAGCCACTATGCCGTCGACCGCGAATACTCCATCGCCCGCCACAGCGTGCGCCACCTTATATACAACCCTACGTGGCCCACGGAGTGGATATTGCAGTCGGTAATCATGGCCTGGAACGACTATATGTACACCGGCGACAGCCGTCTGCTGGCTTCGGCCTACACCGACCTGCAGGCAAAGACGCTGCTCGCGCTGCGCGAAGGCAACGGACTGATAAGCACGCGCACGGGCAAGGCCACACGCGAAGTGTATGAGTCGATACACTTCAAGGGCGAAAGGATTAAGGATATTGTGGACTGGCCGCAGACCGGGGCGGCCGGGGTGGAGAAGGAAGACGGCGGCGAGGCCGACGGGTTTGTGTTCACCGACTACAACGCTGTGGTCAACGCATACCATTACGAGGCCCTCGTGCTGATGGCGAAAATAGCCGGCGTGCTGGGCAAAGACAGCGACGCCCGCAGCTATGAGGCCGAGGCCGAAAGGGTGGCCGGGGCTTTCAGCGCCCTGCTCCGCGACAAGGCCGACGGGCTTTTCCGCGACGGCGTAGGCACAGACCACAAGTCGCTGCATTCAAACATGTTTGCGCTTGACTTCGGTTTGGTGGCCGACGGCGACCGCAAGGGCGTGGTCGACTTCATAAAGAGCCGCCGCATGGGCTGCAGCGTCTATGGCGCTCAGTTCCTGCTCGATGCGCTCTACGACGCGGGCGAGGCCGGCTACGCCCTGAGCCTGCTCACGTCGACAGCCCGCCGCAGCTGGTACAACATGCTGCGCATAGGGTCGACAATCACCACCGAGGCCTGGGACAATGTGTATAAGCCCAACCAAGACTGGAACCATCCGTGGGGAGCGGCTCCGGCCAACGTCATAGTGCGCAAGCTGATGGGCGTAGAGCCGTTGGAGCCGGGCTTCGGGCGTTTCCGCATAAAGCCGCAGCCGGCATCTCTGAAGAGTGCATCGCTCACCGTGCCGACCATACGCGGCGATGTGGCAGTGGCGTTTGAAAACGAGCCCGGCAGCAGTTTCAGTCTTCACGTAGGCGTTCCGGCCAATACCACGGCCGAGGTGTGGGTGCCAAGGCTGGGCAAACGGCCTACTGTTGACGGCAGGGCCGTGAGGGCAAGGCGTTCGGGAGAGTTCTGGGTGGTGGAGCTTTCGCCGGGCACCCACGACATCGGCGTAAGCGCCAACTGACCACGCGCCACTGCCTATTGTGCCGTTGCATGCCGCCATTGCTGGCTTGCCGTCGGCACTAACCGCGGCTGTGGTCAGCAGATGGCGCTGATTGGCGGTGGCTGTGGCGTTTTTCATGCTCATTCGTACATACTTAATTATTGGAAAATATGTTACTTACAACAACATCAGTCATTGAAGGCCAGCCTGTAAGGGAATACTTGGGGGTGGTCACGGGAGAGACAATCATTGGTGCAAACGTGTTCAAAGACTTTCTTGCGGGCATGCGCGACTTCTTCGGAGGGCGCTCCGGCAGCTACGAGAAGGTGTTGCGTGAAGCCAAGGACACGTCGTTGCGCGAGATGGAGGAGCGCGCCCGCAACATCGGGGCCAACGCCATCGTTGGCATAGACATAGACTATGAGACCATAGGCGAGGGCAACTCGATGATCATGGTGTCGTGCAGTGGCACGGCGGTAAGAATCTGACAGGCCTCTGCCTGTGCCTCGGGCAGTCTCTGCCTGGTGCATGGCCGTGGGCCGTGGCGTAGCCGGCTGTCTGTTGTGTGGCTGGCGTCGCCGCGGCCCATGTCTTTTCCGGCAGTAGTCAGAGTGGTTGCTTGCATCCCTGTCTGCCGGGGCTTATCTGGCGGGGTGGCTGTTGCCTGCCGCCACTGCGGGCTTGCCGTCTTCGCTAATCCCGCTGAATGTCAGTCCGTCGGCGTCGTCGGTGACGAACAGCGGGCGTGAGTCGGGTTTCTCGAAATGGAAACTTATGTTGTCAAACCTTATCCCTTCTGCATGTCGCACATAGAATCCCTTGGCCGGAACAGTGCCGAACATCCATGGTTCGGGGTAGGCTTTTTCCTGTTCCGGCACCGGGTTTGAGGCGTCTTCAGGCTTGAATCCCCCTTTGTAATGCAGCGAGATGTCGCTCAGGCTCACGTCTTCAATCTTGTGGCCCGGCACGCCGCTGATGATGGAAGAGTAGCGCGAGTCAACCCCAAAGGCATTGACGTGGCTTATGTGTATGCGTTTCATGCTTCCTACCGGGGTGCCTTCGGGGCTCCGCATCCGCGCCCCCAGCCTCAAGAATATGCCCGCGTTCACAATGTCGCGCATGGTTATGTTGCTTATCACCACGTCTTCTACATCACCGCCGTCAACGCTTTCGATGGCCAGGCCGCGGCAGTGCTCGAACAGGCAGTTGGTTATGGCAATGTTCTTGAAGCCACCGCTCGATTCTGTTCCAATCTTTATGCGCCCTGTCCGCCCTCCGTGGTCGGGCGCTTGGGGCTCGTCGAGCTGCCACGAGGCGTCTGTCATGGTGTACCGGTCGTACCCGCTTACGAAGCAGTCGGATATGGTCACGTTCTCAGTGTCCTTGAAGTAGCCCAGCGCAAACGATGCTTTCAGCACGATGGCATCGTCCCATGGCGAGTTGACGCTGCACGAGTTGATGCGCACATTCTTGCAGCAGTCAATGTCGAAGCCGTCGCGGTTGGTGTCTACTTTAACGTTGCTGATGGTCAGGTTGTCCACCCCAGTGGCCAGCAACGCAAAGTGTCCGCATTGAACCATGCCCAAGTCGCGGATCACAACGTTGCTGCACTCCTTCAGGGCGATGGCTTTGTTGCCTATGCCAGGGCGCCGGTCGCCTTCTCGGGTCAGCCCTTTGCCTATGATGTAGCCCGGCCCGCTGATGGTGATGTCGTTGAGCCCTATGCCCCATATCAATGAGTTCTGCCAGTGGCTGTGGCCGAAGTCTTGGTATTTGCTGTGCGGATTGGGCTCTGGCGGGTCGTATCCGGCAGAGTCGGTGGAAAACTCCGCAATGATGGCAGCACCCTGTTCGAGGTGCAGTTCAACGTGGCTTGCCATCCTGATTGAGTAGCATGCGTAGCGACCGGCGGGCACATAGACCGTGCCTCCGCCTTTCCCGGCGGCTGCCCTTATGGCTTTGTTTATGGCTTCAGAGTCGATGTGCACCCCGTCGCCGGTGGCGCCGAAGTCCCTGACGTTGTAAGTGTCGGCCAGCGATGGCGTCGTTGCCAGTGCGGCGATGGCCATTAAAATGATTGTTGCGAGCTTTTTCATCGTGCAGTGTTGTTTTTCCGGCCAAACAGTCTTGGCAGTTCCGAGTATGTGTAGCTTTCCTTTTGGCGTGGTCGCCCGATGCTTATGTATACCGGCTTGCCGCGTTCCATGGTCACAGAACCGCCCAGTACGGGTGCGTCGGTTTTCTTCCCGGAGTTGAATGTGGCCGTGGGGCTGTCCTGTTTCTTGCCGTCACACAGTCTCACGTCGGAGCCGGGGGGTACCAATGCCTTCGAGAATCGAAGGTGCATCACCTTTCCGTGGTATATGGCCACTTGGTTTCCTTCCACGCTGAACACGTTGTCGGCGCAGTGTTCAGGCTCGATGTGCGCGGCCGGGGCGGGGGCGTCGAACCCTCCAATCACCCAGATGAGGCGCGTGCTGTCGGGGAGCGAGAGGTTTGTAACCTCTATTGCAAGGCTCCGTTTGTCCTCCGTCTGTATGTGTCTTACGGCTATTTGTCCGTCAAAAGCATTGTCGCCGCCGGGGCACACCCATTGGTCTGTGCCGCCTCCGGCCACGCCTATCAGCACGCCACCGGCCCCCTCGGCCGGCGCAAAGGCCCTCGGTGTCTGCCCGTAGACGTGCATCGAGATGCTGAGCACTGCACAGGCTATGGCTATTGTCATTCCTTTCATGTTGTTGTTAAAGTTGTTCATTATGGCTGTCGTGATGCAAAAGTAATGGTTTTATGGCGTTTGCAGCATGCAATATTTGAGTTTTGTCATGAAAATAATGTTAACTTGACGGGGCATGACGCGCTTTTGCGGATTTTATTTTTAGCTTTGCATCGATGCAAAACCATTAACGACTGATTATGATGAATAAACGATTGATTGCCGGACTGTTGGGTTGTATGCTCTCGTTGGGCTCTGCCGAAGCCAAATCGCAGTGGTTCCAGGATAAAGACCTGACGCTGACCGGCGCCTACTATTACCCGGAGCACTGGGATGAGAGCCAGTGGGAGCGCGACCTCAAGCGCATGCACGAGCTGGGCTTTGAGTTTACTCACTTCGGCGAATTTGCCTGGGCGCAGATAGAACCGCGCGAGGGTGTCTACGACTTTGCATGGCTCGACCGTGCCGTGGCGCTCGCGGCGAAGTACGGAATGAAGGTTGTCATGTGCACATCGACCGCCACCCCGCCCGTGTGGCTGAGCCGCAAGTACCCCGAAATACTCGTTCGGGAAGAGGATGGCACCGTGCTCGACCATGGGGCGCGGCAACATGCCTCGTTTGCTTCGCCCGTATACCGCAGGCTTGCGGCCAGGATGATAGAGGCGTTGGCCAGCCACTATGGTGCAGACTCGCGCATAGTGGGGTGGCAACTCGACAATGAGCCCAACGTGCAGTATGATTATGGCGATGCCGCCGAGGCCGGCTTCCGCGACTATCTGCGCGGCAAGTACGGCGGAGACATAGCTGCCTTGAACAGGGCATGGGGCACTTCGTTTTGGAGCGAGGTGTATTCCTCATTCGAAGAGATAACGCTCCCGAAGACAAGGCAGCAGTTTATGAACCCTCACCAGATACTCGATTACAGGCGTTATGCCGCAAAGGTGACCAACGATTTTATGGATGAGCAGTGCCGTTTGATAAGAAAGCATGCGCGCAACCAGTGGATTACCACCAATTACATACCTGATTACGACCGTGGCATAATAGGTGGCAGCAAGGAACTTGACTTTGTGAGCTACACAAGGTATATGGTTTATGGCGACAACGAGGGCATAGGGCGCCGCGGATACCGCGTGGGCAACCCGTTGAGGATACCCATGGCAAACGACTATTTCAGGCCGCTGGGCGACACCTACGGCGTGATGGAGCTGCAACCCGGCCAGGTCAACTGGGGCGCGGTAAACCCGCAGCCGATGCCCGGGGCCGTACGCCTGTGGCTGTGGAGCGTGTTTGCGGGCGGTGCCGACTTCATTTGCACCTACCGTTACCGCCAGCCCTTGTTTGGAATGGAGCAGTATCACTATGGCATAGTGGGCACAGACGGTGTGACGCTTACCCCCGGAGGCCGTGAATATGAGCAATTCATGGGTGAGATAAGGATGCTGCGGAAGGAAGCCCGCCCCTTCGACAGCAAGCCTGACGAATATCTCAAGCGCACGACGGCAATAATGTGGAACCCAGAAAACTACTGGAGCATTGACCGCCAGAAGCAAAACCGGGCGTGGGATACGTTCCGCCACCTCGGCCATTACTACCGTTCGCTCAAGGCCTACGGCGCTCCGGTCGACTTCATTGGCGAAGACAAGGACCTCGGCAGCTACCCGGTGGTGATAGCCCCGGCCTATGAGCTTGTTGACAGCGTGCTCGTGGGGCGCTGGAAGGAATACGTTGAGAACGGCGGCAACCTGGTGCTGACCTGCCGCACGGGCAACAAAGACCGCAACGGAAGGTTTCCTGAGCTGCCTTTCGGTTCGATGATTGAGCCGCTGACGGGCAACAAGCTCGAGTTCTACGACCTGCTGTTGCCGGCAGAACCCGGCATAGTGGCCATGGACGGCGCCGACTACAGGTGGTGCACGTGGGGCGATGTGTTGTCGCCGGGGGCCGACAGCGAGGTCTGGGCTACTTATAAAGACGAGTTTTATGCGGGGAAACCGGCCGTGACTTTCAGGCGCCTGGGCAAGGGAACGGTCACTTACGTGGGCGTGGACACTGAAGACGGGCTGCTGGAGCGGCGTGTTCTCGACAAGCTCTACGCCCGCCTTGGCATAGGGGTGATGTCATTGCTTTACGGCATCACGCTCGAATACCGCAACGGGTTCGGCATAGTGTTAAACTACTCAGACAGCGTTTACCATTTCACGGTGCCCCGGGGGAGCCGCATACTGATAGGCAGCGAAGACCTGCCCACGGCTGGTGTGCTTGTGTTCAAGCTTGGGCAGTAGGGCAGGGGTGTCACTTTTCGGCGCCGGCAGTCATGTCGCCGGCGCCCGTCAGCGGGGCCATTGGCTGTAGTCGATGGCCCTGTTGCCGTCTCCGGCGGTGCCTTGCGCAGGCGCCTGTATGCTGTTGCCGCTTTCAGCGCCGTAGCGTACGGCCAGTTCTTTGGCTATGTATGCCGCCAGGGCCAGCGCTGTCAGGGCCATCACCACTAAGGCCACATGCTGCCATGGCCGTGGCTTCTGCTTGCCGAGCAGGCTTGACAGCTGCGTGGGGCGTTCGTCGGCGTTGTGCCGGGTGCAAGCGTTGGCCATGCGCATCAGCTGCTTGTCACCGGTGGCCTCGGCCATGTCGCGCATCACCATGCCCAGCGAGTAAGTGTCGGCGCGCTCGTCTGCCGTTGCTCCCGGCAAGAGAAGCTCGGGCGCTATGTAGCCCGACGTGCCGGCGGGCAGCTTGAGCACGTTGAACGAGTCGCTGTCGGCCAGCCCGAAATCAATCAGCTTTATGTTGCTGCCATGGTGGGTCACCATGATGTTGGCCGGCTTAAGGTCGCGGTGCACAATCTGTTTGCTGTGCATATAGTCGAGCGCCGAAGCCAGTTGGCGTATGGCCTTGTGGGCCATTTCGGCAGTGAGCGTGCCGTTGTTGATGAGCTGCTGCAGCGTGTCGCCGTCGATGTAGTCCATCACTATGGTCTGTCCCAGCCCCTCGATATACTCCATGTCGATGGTGCGGCAGATGTTCGGGTGGTCGAGCAGCAGCCCTATCTCAAACTCCTTGGCCAGCGCCTGGCGGTAGACCGGCGTGTACAGGTAGTCGGGCTTCAGGCACTTCAGCATGTAAACCTTGCCATAGCGTGTGGCGGTGAGCAGCCGCGTGTGGCCCGACGCCGACACATAGCGCTCGCGTATGTTGCTGAAGCTTTTGTCCATGCTGCCGGTGTTAGCCGCGGCCATCTCGTCGTTTATGTCCTCGGTATATCCCGACGAGGCGTCGGCGGCTTCGTGTTCAGTGTTTGTTGTCGGCCGTTGGTTCATGTCATGTAGCTGCTTTCCTATTTCATGTTGATGATGGTCAGTCCGCCGTTGCGCCCGGCCACGAATGGCGCCGTGCGTTTGCCATTGCGCTCTATGAACGGCAGGTAGAGCGGTTGCTGCTTGATGAAGCACCCGGTAGTGAACCTGTCGCCCTTCTGCATCTTGCTGTTTGCCGAGCTGACCACTTCGTATTGGCTCTCGCCGAGATAGCTCAGCGTGACAATGCGGTTGGGCGACCACCCTATTTCCACCGTGCACCCCTTCTGGATTTCGTTGCTTGCCAGTTGCTCGGCGGCAAAGAACGACGAGTTGTAGCGCGTGCTTGTCTTGAGCCACTGTATGAACTTTGCATAGTTCTTGTGGCCCAGGCACATCGACAGGTGGTCTAATGTCTCTATGCGGGGCTTGTGCTTGTCGCTTACGTAGCCCCAAAGGCGTTTGAGCGTTGATGGCGACACCCTTTCGTTGGTCTTCTTCTGTATGTACAAGGAGAACACCTCGAAGTCGGTTGTTGTACTCAGTGTCTTGCCGAAGTCTTGTTCGAGCAGGATTTTCAGTTCTTCTATTTCAGGAGTTGTCATAGTCGTTGTGTCTTGTTTTGCCTGGGGCCGCTTCATGACTGTTGGTTGGCGGCCGCCTTGGCTGTTGTCTGTTATGTTTTTATTCTGGTTGTTATTTCTCGGTGATGTGCTTGAATTTGCCCCAGTTCCTGTCGGCCTTGTAGAAGCCTGAGCGCCCCGCCGGCACGTGTAGCGTGCACGACTGCAGCAGTTCGGCGTATGATGTGGCAAACGCCTTGTCGTTGCACACTGGCGGGTATTGGGCGTCCAAGTAAATGTGCTGCAGCGGGCAGCCGTCGAAGGCATAGTCGGATATCAGTTCGGTCATGCTTCCCAGTCGCAGTATGCGCAGGCGGCTGCACTGCTGGAAGGTGGCCGTGGGTATGAGCCTCAGCTTGTCGGGCATGGTCACTTCTTCGACCATGCTGCCGAAAAATGCCGCCTGTCCGATTTCCTTGAGCCCGTCGGGCAGTGTGAAGCGGGTTATGGAGCATCCCTGGAAGGCATAGTCGCCTATCGACGTTACGGTGGCCGGCAGGGCGTAGTCGCCTGTCTTGCCCATCGGGAACCATACTATCTGACTGCCGTCGGCAGACAGCAGCACTCCGTTGTCGGCAGTGTAGGCACTGTTGTTCGGCGGCACACTGATGGCCGACAGCGCGGTGCATCCGTCAGACGGGGTGACGTCTGTCGTGGCCGACGGTATTTGCAGTTGCTTCAGTCCGGTGCATCCCTTCAGCGCATCCTTCTCGATGACAGTGGCATCGTCGGGCAGTTTCAGTTCAACCAGCCCGGTGCAGAGGGCGAAAAGCCCCTGGCCCACAACACCGTTGCGGGTGAAGTGAGAGTTGTCGTAGGCCCCTCCGCCTTCCACTATGTGCGCCTCGGCCATGTTGAGCCGTGCCAGTTGCCCCCGGGTGGGTTTGCCGTCGGCGCCTATGCCCAGCATTTTGCGCAGGCATTTCAGGTCGTCGCCGTTGAGCGGCCCCTTTATCGACAGGGTGGTAAATGAGTAAATGTCTTCGCCCAGGGTGTATTCAAGCGAGCCCGCTACGGTCAGCGTGACGGCGTTGCCGGTGGTTATCTCTAACTCCGGGCCTTGGCTTTCGCCCACGGTGTTGGCCGCGTAGGCCCTGATTTCATATTCGGTGTTCTGTTGCAGTCCGCTGATGTGCAGGGTGAATGTGGTGTCGGCGTTGATGTCGCCGTCGGCCTCGATGCGCCTTTGGCCTCCCGTTGCGGTGTTGGTCACGCAGAAGCCCGTGGCCGTGAGCGGTTCGCCGCCATTGTCGGTGACGCTGTAGCTGGCAATCATGCTTGTCGGCCCTTGGCTGTACAGCTTAGGTTGCGTCACTGACGGCTTGTTGTTTGGCAGGGTGACAAATGTCATGGTGTCGCTGTAGGTGTTGTTGTGGCCGTCGAAGGCTTTGAGGCAGTAGCTGTAGGCCGTGCCCGGCGTCAGGCTGTCGAGCCTTGTCGTCACGTTGTCGGCCCCCAGGGTCAAAGGCTGCCTTGCAGCCGCCATCTTGCCTCCCGTGCCAATGAGGAATTCCAGCTCGGGCAGGCTGCCGTTGTCGAGGGGTGATGCCTGGCCGTGCAGGGTGGCTTCGGTGCGCGTGATGTCGGTGGCCTCGCCCACGGCCGGCACGCTGCTGGGAACGGTGGTGAAGCTCATGGTGCTGCTTGTCAGCGTCACCCTGCCGTTGGTGGCTTGCAGCCTGTAGCGGTATGTCGTGCCGGGTGTCAGTCCGGTTATTCTCCGGCTGGCCTCGTTGCCGTCGAGAGTGATGTCGCTTATTATGCTGTCGGCACCGCCGCCAGTGGCCAGTGTGAAGTTCAGCCTGGGCATGGCGGTGTTGCCCCTCAGCCCCACCGCGCCGTGCAGCGTGGCTTCAGTGTGCATCACGCCGGTGGCTTCGCCCACGCTCAGGCTCGGTTCGAAGCTGCCCGGCATGTCGTCGGTGGTGCAAGCGCAAGCCGTGGCGGCAGCCATCATCAGCATGGTCATTGTCTTTTTGTCCATATTCGGTTGTTGTTAAATATTTGTGGCAGTATGCTGCCGTTGCCGTGAAATATTCTTACACGGCCGTTGTCGTTGCGGCCCAGTGTGGCCATTGTCCTGCCAAACGGCCCTCGTTGCATGGCCAAACGGCCCTTTCGGGGCTGCGAAACGGCTCTTTTTGCAGTGCCATCCGGCCCGTTGTGCAATCGGCTGGGCCAGAGGCTGTTGCACGCCGGGCGCCGTTGGCCGTTTTTTCTTTACACCCGGTGTGCCGCAACGCGGCGCTTGCGCCCCGTCGGCGGCGTGGCGGCTCATTTGTGGCTTTTATACAGACGTATGCCTATGCCTACGCTACCCTGCCATGCTTTGCCGGCAATGGTAATGGCAGAAGCCGAAAGGCAGATGCGCCCAAGGCTCACCATGACACCCGCCTCGGCAGCCACGCCGCTGTGGGTCAGTCCGCTGTTGAGGGCATACCCGCCGCCCTCGCTCTCGGCCAGTTGCCATGCCGTGGCCGTGCGGCCGTAGCCAGCTCCGTAAAACAGGTTGATGCCCGGCCACAGGCGGTGGATGGGCCCTGCCGTGACGGCATAGCTCGAGTGGCGCGTGGCCCCGGTGTAATAGGGCATGACGCCGCTGTTGCCTATCAGGCCCTCCTCGTTGCATTCGGCGTTGGTGGGGTCTGTGTGCCGAAAGTCGGTCCGCGCATGCACAAACGCGCCGTGGCGTCGCATTGCCACGGCCATGATGCCCCACGAGGGGCCGTTGTCGTGGAATGACGCCGTGAGCAGGGCGCTTGCCGCCAGGGGCAGCCTGGGCTTGCGGCGGCCAATGGTCACGGTGTCTACTATGGTCTGGGTGAGTATTATGGTGTCTGTCCGCAGCGTGTCGTCTTGGCGCGGAAGGTCGAGCGTCAGCTCGTAGGTGACGTGGCTTTCGAGAGGTTGGGGAAACCTGTAGTCGCGCAGCACGCCCCATCGCGGGTGCTTTATGGTGAGCATCTTCGACCCGCGCGGCATGTAGAGCCATATCTCGCCCACCTCGTCGCGGCGCACCACTATGCCCAGCGGCGACGAGAAGGCAAACTCCTCGGGTGCAGCCACCTTGATGAGGGCGCATGGCTCGTCGTTGAGGTCGCGCACGGGGGCGATGAAAGCGCTCACGTCGTTGGGCAGCTGTCGGAACTGTTTGACCGCGAAGTCTTGTGCTTCGGCCACAGACAGCCGTGCCGCCTGTGCCGCGATGAATAGCAGCGCCAAGGCTGCAATGCGCATCTTGAGGGTTCTGTTTGCCATTAGTTGAGGTTGAAGTCGGTTATGTCCATTACGTCGTCGGGGGCTTCAACCGATGCCGCCGGCTGCCATGTGCGCACGTGGATGAGCGGCATCGACGGGTTTCTGAAGTCCCAAAGCAAGAAGAGGTAGCCGTCGTCGGAATAGCGGTCGCTGCGGTAGCCCTGCCTGAGGCTCACGCCGTATATTCCGTCGACGGTGGGGTGGCGCATTATTCTGAAGGCCGAAAAGCTCACGTCGATGGTTCGCGAGGCATCGAAAGCTCGCTTCAGCCTGATGATATATTCTTTTTTTGTGCGTATGAAGTATTCGGTGCGTTGCCGCGGCAGGGCGGCCTTGGTGTCGTTGGGCCCCGTCCTGACCACGTTGCCCACGATGATGAGCGCCCGGTCGCTGAACACTTGGCTTATGAAGTCGATGTCTTTGGTGGTGTATGCCGTGCGCAGGTGCTCGCAGTATCTCAATATCATGCTCCTGCGGCCTGCGTCTTCTTCGGTGAGCTTGCCCGACAGCACCTTGGCGGCCTCGGCGTAAAAAGGGTTGCTGCGGGCCATGCGCCTGAGGTCGGAGGCCTGGTCGCTTTGTTCCTGGCTGCTGTTGGTGGGGCCGTCGCCGGCTGTTGCCTGTTGGCCTTGAGCCGTCTCCGTTGGCTCGGCAGCCCTGCCCGCGCGTTCGTCGGGCATCGGCTCGGCCTTGCCGCCGGCTTCAAAACACACCTGTCCCAGCCTGTCTATGTAGCCCTCGCGCCCGGTGGCGTTCTCGCGGAAGCGCAGCCGGCCGCCCCTGAACCTCACGTCGAGCGTGCAGTCGCGCAGCGGTATGTTGAACAGGTGGTTGCCGGCGGCGTCGCATACGGCGAAATGGCTGTTGCCGCTGCCGTCGGCCATGACCACCAGCTGGCGCCCTTCATGCACGCCGTAGCCCGCCATGCCGTGGCCGCCAGACAGAACGGGGGCGGGTGTCAGCCTCAAAGCCAACGCCACGCCCCCGAGTATGAGAGTCAATGTAGATAATATGATCAGTCCTTTCGTCATTGTTGTCAGCAGTCTTTTGTGCGACCATGCCAGGCCGCGGGCAAGCGGCCTGCCATCACTCATGTCATTTACTCAGATTCGTAATCTGTCATTATTCATCGGTTAATAGTCATTGCCAATCTTGTATCTCGCCTCCAACCTCTATCTTCACCTTGTCCGGGTTGTCGGATATGACCAGGTTGACAAGGTGCTCGGTGCCGGGCTTGAACTGGAACTTGCTCTCGAAGATGTAAGACACGCCTTTCATTATCACCTCTATGAGCGGAGTGCGGTTGTCGATGCGCTGTGGCACGATGATGGCCGAATAGGTGTAAGCACCCTGTTGCTTGGCGGTGATGGTGGCGCGCTTGCCGTATACATCGCGGGTGGCCACCCCTACGCCCAGGTCGATGGTGGCCGTTGGCACGGTGTTGTGCACGTATACCTTGGCATCGGTGGGCATCTCGCCCTCAAAGTCCTCGCCTTTTATGAGCCTGACGGTTATCTTGCTCATGATGTGGCGGAACGTGAGCCTTATCGGCGATGCCGATGCGCTCACGCCAGAAGTGCGGGCATAGAGCAGGTCGCTGGCCTCGTAGCCGTCCATCCCGTCGGTTGCCATGGCGCCCTGGTTGCGGCTCACGCTGAAGGGCATGTTGTCGATGGAGCTCACCGGCGTGGTGTACGGATAGTAGGCGTAGGCGTTGTAGGTGCCGTCATCCCAGTAGAGAGAGCGCCGTGGCGTCCATGTGCCGGCGGCGAGCGTCAGCGGTTCGTTGTTCACGAGGTTGCCGCCTATCTCCAGCGGGGCGTCGGTAGCAGCCACAAACAGCCCTATGGTGTCGCCCGTCTCAAACCCCGCGTCGGTGGCCCGCGTCCTGTCGGCCGGATGGGCCACGCTGAACGTCATCGGGGTGTGCTTGGCGTCGGCAGGGCTGGCGGGCCCTGTTCCGGCGTTGTCGTCTTGTGAGCAAGCCATTGGCACGGCCATTGCCAGTGCCAGGCTTGCGCAGATAAATGTATGTCGTTTCATCTTCCTATCGGTTTTAGTGCCCCTGCGGCAGTGCCCCCTGACGGGGCGCTGCACGTTGGGCGGGGCGGTTGGTTGTTGTCTTTATTTCGTTTCATGTCGCTTGGGGTGTCACTTCAGCGGGCTGCCTTTGTGTATCCTGGGCGGCATCTGGAAGCTGCGCACAGTGCTCGAGGGCACGTCGGCACTGCGGGTCACGTTGCCTGCGTCGCGCTTGTCGTTGGCCACAAACTCCTCAAACGAGTAAGTCTCGCCGGCATAACGCTTGATGCGCTTCACTATGCTCTCGCGGCTGATGGTGCTGTAATACGGTATGTCGTTGTTCATACATGAGTTTTGCTCCGAGCGGAACACGCCGCGGTTGTGCATGAAGCCGCCTTCGAAGATGTCGACAATGTCGCTGTAGCGGTCGTCGAAGATGAGGTGGCTCCATGGCACCTCGTGCATCTTGCCCGTGAGCGACAGGTTGTCGTACCAGCCGAGGCCCTTGGCCCAGTTGAACTCGCGCACGTGGCCGCAGCAGGTGCATTGGCAGAAGTCGATGAACTCGTTGTGGTAGATGTACTCGTCGCCCAGCTTGGCGAAGCCGTGGCCGCCGGCCTCATGCTGTATCACGCCGCGCGAGTCGAGCGGATAGCCGTAGGTGCTCTGCGGACAGAAGGCTATGGCCGAGCCGTCTTCCCACATCTGGCAGATGCCGCCGTAGTCGGTGCTGTTTGGCACTATGATGATGAGCGTCTGGTTGAGGTTCTCCTTTGTCACCGTGGGGGCGTTGAGCGCATACTTGAATATCTCGTCGTAGTCGGCCCTGAGGCCCACTCCGCCCGTGAAGGTGGTGTTGAAGCGGTTGTAGCGTATGGTGTTGATTGTTCCTACGCCCGTTTCCGTGGAGAGCGGGAATGCGGTGTAGACGTTGAAATAGTCGCGGTAGGTGGTGTAAGGCTCTATGCCGAAGAAGTATTCCACCTCTTGCTTGATGTTGGCAAGGTAGTCGCCGTCGGATATGTTCTTGCCGTCGTAGCCGTCGCCGAGTATCACTATGTTTATGCCGCCGTTGTTGCCGCGCTTGGCTTTCTGCAGCGTGAGCCACTCGTCTTCGCCATACTGGTAGTCATACTGCGTCACGGTGCACTTGTGGGTGTAGTCTTTGCTCTTCAGACGGAACACAATCTCGCCTGTGCGGTCGGCCGAACCCTTGGCCATCGCCTTTATGGTCAACGTCACCTCGGCCTTGTTTCCGCCGCTTGTCTGCGACAGTTCGCACCAGTCGGGCTTGCTCGCTACCTCCCATTCTCCCTCGGCATCCACCACAAGCGTCTGCTTGTGCTCTGTGTTAAGGGCACAGGCCACCGACGGGCGGCACACCAGTTCGTGGTGGGCGGCAATGCGCTTGAAGTCTTTCCAGCCCGTTGCTACTTGGTATTGGGCAATGGATGATTCAGGCACTTCGAGCGTGAAGTTGTCCTTGGCCACGCCGTTGAATGCGCCTTCCTGTACATTTGCAGGCACAGAGCCTTTGCAGACGATGCTGCCTATGCCGAAACAATTGGCAAAAGCCCCACCGTTGTCGCCCCAGGTAGCTTCATAGCGTATGTTTTCGAGGCTTTCGGGGAATACCAGCCCTTCAATGCTTCGGCAGTTGGCAAAGGCTCCTGCGCCAATGGTTTGCAGCCCTTCGGGGAATTCTATTATTCCCATCATTCGCCAGTTGCCTGCAAATGCGTTGTTGCCTATGGACGCAATGTCTTTCGGAAGCTTAAGTTCGCCAGAGAAATCACACCCGTTAAATGCCCCTTCACCCAGTGTCGTCAGATTCTTGGGGAGTATCAACTCACCTTTCAGTTGCGTGTAGGCAAAGGCATTTGTTAGTATTCCCGTTATTCCATCATGTAGCTGCAAGGTGCCGTTCAGCCCGGTATTTTCAAACGCTCCCTGTGATATGAAAGTCACACCCTGTGGTATTTTCAAGTCGCCCGTCAGGTTCTTGCACCCTGCAAAAGCGGCATCGCCGATGAATTCAAGGTTTTCCGGAAGTATGAGATTACCGTAATAACCGGTATTGCTGCTAAAGACCTGATGTCCGATATACTTCAGTTTGTTGGGCAGTTTTAATTCACAAGTGAAGTTGCATCCGTTGAATGCGCCTCCGATATCAACCGCACCACCTCCTCCTATATATTCGAGTGTGCTTGGCAAGGACAGAGTGCCGGTCAGAGAATTGCACCAAAGGAAAGCACTCGGGCCAATCTCGGTCACTCCTTCTGGTATGATGATAGACCCAGTAAGGTTGACGCAGTTTCTGAAAGCGCGTTCGCCGATTCCTTTCAAAGTGTCGGGAAGCACAACGCGGAGCAGCGATTTCTTTTCATCGAAAGCGCCACCAGTTATTATGTCATCCTTTTCGTCGAAGTCATTAGCTGCATCTCCTTTTCCCCAAGGCTTGCGCCCCATTAATCCACTCACACGAACCTCCTTCATGTTCAGCGACTGCAGGTTGTCCATCGAGTCGCGCATAAACTCAAAGTCCTTCGTGTTGATGCGGCCGGTCAGCTTCAAGTTCTTCACCTGGGTGTAGTCTTTGTTGGCTGCAACGATTGAGTCTTTGAGATGGCCTGCCGTGGAGTTGATGACGATATACTCGCGGGCGTTGGCATCATGGCTCACTAAGTCGTTCTCCCATGGCGTGATGCTCTCGCTGATAAGGGTGAGGGCATACTGCCCCGACGCGGCTTTCTTGTCTACGCGGATGGCAAAGTTGTTCATCTTGCCGGCCACATAGGTGAACGCTTCGTCTTTCTTGAACTTGTAGGGCACGCCCCCTATGGTGATGCTGAATAGCGTCTGGCCGCCTTGCACGGTCTGTGGCACCACGATGGCGCGCCATTCGTCGCCCCTGCGGCTGGGCATGGTTGCGGTCTGTTCCACCTTGCCTGTGGGTGTGACCTCGCCTGTCGAGAGGTTGATTGCAGCCTCGCGGATGAGGTTGGTGGCCAAGACTATCTTCTCGGTCTGCCCCCATTCGCCTTCGGCAAAGCCGCTGCCCTCAACGAGGGTGACGCGGGCGTTGGCCATGCGGTGCTGCATGGGCAGGCGGATTACGCTGTTTGTCGGTGCCACATCGGCTGCCTTGCCCCAAAGGAAGTCGCTGGCCTCATAGCCTCCCATGCCATTCTCGTCGGTCGTGGTGCTCTGGTCGCGCTGCACTATGAACGGATAGGCATCGATGCTTTCGGGAGAACCGAACGGATAATAGCCGTAGACATCAATGTGGGTGTGCTTGTCTTTCCAGTAAAGGTCGTAGGCCGACGACCACTTATAGGCGGCCTCGTCGAACGTGTGGCGCACGTTGTCGCCACGGTTGCCGCTCACCTGCAGTGTGCCGGGTGTGTTTCCGTCGTAGTCAACGATATATACGCCCATCACGTCGCCGTCGCAGAAGCCGTTGTCGTTTACCCGGGTGACGGCCAGTTGGTCTATCTCTCCCGAGAGGTTTATGCGTCCCGCCGCCTCGTCGGCAGCCGTTCCGGTGAACAAGTCGTCGGAGCATGACGTAAGCAACAGTGCGAGCAAGAAGCCTGTCCCAATCAGTCCTTGGCGCAACAGGCATGCTGTCAGGCCGGCACCGGTTCCCTTCCGTGGCGGAAGGGTGGTGGCTGAATGCCTTATGTAGTATTTTTTGTTAGTACTGTTCATGATGAAGTTCATTTAGTTGTTACCATAAATGATATTTCGAATGGCAGGGCCGGCAAAGCATTGCCTGCCTTCGTATGCCATGTTGCCGCGCCTGCGGTGTGGGCCGGTGGCGGCTTCGGGCCTATTCTGCAGTGCCTCCGTTGTCAGTGCCGTCGTCTTCCCATTGGCCGATGCTTACGTTGATGCCGTTGCTGGTCTTGCTCAGGGTGACGGTGAACCGGTGCAGTTTGCCGCTGATGAACGTGAAAGCCTTTGGCAGGTTGAACTCCCTTCCGTCTACGGTCACCGATATTAGGTTGCCGTCGGGCACGCTTTGCGGAACGATGAGCGCCTTGTAAGTGAATTGGGCGGTCTTGAGCGGTGTGATGTTCGACGTGGCCCCGCTTGCACTCACGGTGGCCTTGGCTATGTTGACGGTGGCGTTGGTCTTCACATTGTTTATCCTTACGCTTACGTTTGCTGCCGCCAGCGACTCGGCGGTGAACCCGTTGCCCGGCACAATCTTCACTATCATCTGGCTAAGCAAGTGCTTTGCCAATATGGTGATGGCTTTGTCTGTCGGGGCAATGTCCTTTGATGAGCCGGCAAGCAGGTCGCTTGCCTTGTATGCGCCCTCTGTGCTTTGGTCTGAATTCACCTTGAACGGCATGTTCTCTACGTTAGGCAGGCTTGGTGTGTAGGGATAGTAAAGGTAGAAATCGGCGTGGGTCTTGTCGTCAAGCCAGTAGATGGGGGTTGCCGGAGTCCACGTCCCGTTGTAAGTGAACGGCATGTTGTCGACATGGTTGCCGGTAGGTTTCAGTTGCGCGGCAGAACCGTCAGACGTCCGGTTTACCACGAAGAGGCCTATCTTGTCTCCTGATTCAAAGCTGTAGTCGGTCACACGGGTGCCGTTGGGCTCCATGAGTTCGGTGCTGATGTTTATCGGTAGCTTCGTGTGAGTGGTCGGAGGGGTAGGCTCCTGGCCATCGGACACATTGTCGTCGCCTCCTGATGAGCATGCACATGCAATGGAAGAAGCTAACAATAGCTTAATAATATCTTTCGTTTTCATAATTATACCATGCTTTAATTTGTTATTGATAGAATACATTCGCTTCAGACAAGGTATTTGTTTGGAGTATTATGGCCATTGATCCGCTAACTATTGCTTGTCAAGTGCAAAGATAATGTAAATTGCAATGATTGTCAAGTCCATAATGGTTCATAATGAAAACTTTTTAAGATAATGACGCTTGTGACGAGAAATGGCTGATGGCTGGGATTATAAAAAAGCCGAAATGACCATTGTCGTTGGTTTTTGCCAATGCGTTGCTGGTCATGTTCGACTTTGTCATGCTGTTTCAGGTATGAAAATGTTTACTGTTTGGCCTGTTGCCCCATCCATTCCATGGCCTCGTCGTTGGTTTCGGGAAACCTCCAGTGGCCGCTTGTCGGTGTGACGGCAAGTTTTTTTGGCGCCTTTATTTCGTTGAAAGTGCTGTATGTCGATGTTGGTGAGCATGTGTCATCGTTGTACCCGAAGGAGAAAAAAACCGGGCATTTGAGTTTTCGTGCGAAGTTTACCACATCATAATACTGTAGTGTTTTTTCGGCCCCATCGGCTTCTTTGCCTTTCTGGAAATACTTGGGCCAGCCTCCGGCCCGCCCGTGGCAGAATCCGGTCAGGTCGCACAGGGCGGGGTAGAACGGGGCGCAGAAAGTAACCTTTGGGTTGAGCGCTGCCGTTACGATGGTGAGGGCACCTCCCTGGCTGCCTCCGGTGACGCCGACGTTCTTGCCGTCCCACTCGGGCAGCGAGCAAAGGAAGTCGATGCACCGCGAGCATCCGGCGTACACACTGCGGTAATAGAACGACTCTTTGTCGGCAATGCCGTTGCGTTCATACTTGTCGGCCACCTTGCGTGCGGTGGCATACAGGTCGTCGCTCAGTTCGGGGTTGCACCCGCTGTGGATGCAGATGTTTAGGTAGATGTAGCCCTGTTCGCTATAGTAAGTGGTCGGTTCTATCTTCTTGGCGCCTGCGCCCGGCGGGCAGAACAATACCGGGTGCTTCTTGCCGTCTTTGGGTTTGGTAAGGTATCCGTACATGTTGCGGCCGTCGGGCCCTACGGTCAGTTTTACCAAAGCCACCTCCACGCGGTCGGTCGAGCGCCCGGGCAGCGGCGTTATCACCGGTTGCAGGTCGGCAGACTTTGCATTTTCAAGCGTCTTCTGCCAGAAACTGTCGAAGTCTTTGGGCATTACAGTGAACGGCTCTATGCTCTCGGGGCTGAACGCCACCTTGACCAAGTCTTTGTATTCACTGCCGTAAACCGAGAACCTGAGGCTGCAGGCCATGAAACCCGGTTGGCGGCGTGTGCCGACGGGTATTACGGCCTTGCCCTTGCTGAACGTCACCGAGTCTTCGGCAGAGGGCAGAAACATCTCGTCGCCGCATCGGTAGTATACCGTTACGCCTTCGAGCGCATTGCCGCCTTTGTAGGCTTCGATGGTTAGCGAGGCGTGCTCGCCGGTCTTGTAGTTTCGGTCGGGATGGCTGGCCGTTACCAAGTATTCCACGTATTGGCGCCTGGGCTTTGAGAACTGGGCAGAGGCAGCAAGCGAAAAGATGAAGAAAAAGACGAGCATAAGGCCCATCCCCAACCTTCTACGGTGTAGGGTTGGCTGTTTGCGATAGTTGTTTATGGTAGTCATAGTCTTAATTTTTTCTGGTCTGTCAGTAAGTTTTTAGTAGCCATGCAACTACTTGTCACATATTGCCGCATGGAGTTCCCTCCCTGCTGTTGTGGTTTGGTGAGTGGCCTTCAGTTGGCCTTGTCGTCTTGCGATATGATGCCTTCGCTTTCAACCAGCTCTCCGTATGTGCGGTCCATTTCGCGGGTAAGTACGTGGAAGTTGTGTTCAGAGCGGCACGCCTTTACGAATATTGCGTCGAGGCCGTCTGTCTCGTCGATTCCTGTGAGCGACATCTGCCTGTCGTGCAGCAGCACCGTCATTGCCTCGAGCAACAGCCTGAACACCGTGGCCTGGTGTAGCGATGCCTTGCCCGTGCCGGCTTGGCGTATGCCCCTGGCGTAGGCGAGCATCACCGTGCGCACCGTCAGCGAGATGGCCGTGTCGGTGTCTACGCTGCCGGCGCCCTCGCCGCGTGTGTACAGTCGCAGGTGGTCGGCAATGGCCGGCACCCGTCCGCCCAGCAGGGCCATGAAGTTGCGCTTGTATTCGGCCACCATGGCGGCGTAGACGGCGTCTGAGCGGCAGGCCAGCTTCACCAGGTCGGTCATTGTGGCGTGGCGCATGTCGGCCTTGCGGAGCTCGCCCTCAATCTCGTCCATGGTGTAGTTGATGCAAGAGAGGGGGTAAAACAGGGTGTCGTTGAACACCTCGCCCACAGCCTCATAGTGGTTGAGCATGGCTTTTTTCACCGATAGCGGGCGGAACCTGTCGGCTTCTGTCTTTATGTGGCAGTCGACGATGCCCGACGAGAACGCTTCGAAGAAGCTGCGCACCAAGGCTGCCACCACTTTGTATTTGTCTATTTTGTCCATATTCGGTTACAAAAATAGCAAAAAATATGTAAACAAAGCCGATCGGAAGCCGTTTTATTTTGATGTTTGCGGCATCGTGGTTAATTTTGCAACATATTAGTACATTAAATTATGGAAGACAGAAGCCGTGAGCGTTTCGAGGCGCTTTGGCGCGAGCAAGGCTACCGCCTGTTGCGCGAGGATGAGGAATACAGGCAGCTGTCCGATAGTTACAAGATGACTACCGGTGCCGATTTCCTGCTGTTTGGCATTCCGCTGCTGGTCGGTGTGGTGTTCATGGACATGGCGCCGATAGAGCACGAGCTGCTGCGATGGCTGGCTTGCGCGGCCGTGGTGGTGGCGGTGTTTGTGTTGTGCGTATGGATAAAGTCGGTCACAGCGGGCGCCAAGTCGTCTGCCGAGGTAGAGAAGCGCATCAAGGACAAGTGTTACGAGCGCTTCCGCGAGACGGGCAGGCTGTGAGCCACGGCGTAAAGCATTACCAGAGAGTATGGATGTAAGTAAGATAGAAGAGATATTGCAGGGCCACGGCATAAAGCCCACGTCAAACCGCATTGTTGTGCTCCGCGAGCTGACAAGCGCCGAGAGGCCAATGTCGTTGACTGAGCTTGAGTACAAGATACTGTCTATCGACAAGTCGGGAATATTCAGGGCACTGTCTGTTTTCAAGGAGCACCATCTCGTGCACGTGCTCGAGGATGGCGGCGACGGCGTGCGCTACGAGTTCTGCCGGAGCCACAGCGACGATGCCGACGACGATTTGCACGCTCACTTCTATTGCGAACGTTGCAGGCAGACATTTTGCCTGGAAGACATTGCCGTGCCGCAGGTGGAGCTGCCGGGTGGATATGAGGCCGTTTCGGTCAACTACATGATCAAGGGCATTTGCCCCGAGTGTGCCCGCAAGCACCGCTGACAGGCTGCTGCCTGGCTTCTGTGCCGGCATGGCGGGCCGCAGGCGAAACGGTTGCGCGCCGCACGGCACTGCCCGTGCGGCGCGCATCGTCAGGCAAGGCTGGTCATTTGCCCGGCGTGCCATACTTGTTGACGGCGCGTATGCGCAGGTTGGCAGCTCCGTCTGTCTTGCCGGTTTGCAGCTTAGTGTCGGCAGTGATGCCTATCACCCTGTCGCCCGACATCACCAGATAGCCTATGGCCCCGTCTACAGGCTGCCACGTTATGGTGCCCCCGTCGGCCTTAGCTCCCTCCGGTTCGGGCAGCCGCTCCATCATGGCCTTTGGGTTCCAATTGTCTTTTCCGGGTATTATGTTGTCGTAGGTCATGCGGTCGGCCTCGGCTTTTGTCACCGTTGTAGGACAACTGCCCGTAGGCGGGTTGTCGCCACGCCCCTTGTATGTGCTCTTGCGCCGGCTCAGGTCGACGGGGTTGCCCTGCGCGTCGCGGCTGTCGTATTCGGCAAACAGAGCCGGTATGGCCCCCATGTCTGTCCATCCTTCGGGGGCTATGGGTATGTTCATGGTGGTGTGTATGAACACAGCCTTGGGCGAGTTGTGCCACGGCCGCCCCAGCTTGGTCTTGGCGTCGCGGCGTGCCTCGGCGTTGCCGTCCACGGTGCAGTTTCGGAATACATATCCCCACGGTGCCTTGTCGTGGCTCGGCGCCACTATCACCGAGCCGCGCCTGACATTGTATAGGGTGCAGTTTTCGAGCAGCACGTTGCCTCCTCCATAGAAATAGTCTACGGCGCCCTCAATGTAGCAGTCCTTCACATAGTGGCGGTAGGCGTCCTCTTGTGTTGTCATCCATGTGTCTTGGAATGAGCGGAAGGCGCAGTCGAAGAAAGCGGCGCGGTCGCCGCGCGACTTCATGGCCAGTGCCTGCGGCCCCTTCTGGGCTTCTACGCCGTAGTCGTTGACGTAGGATATGCCTGTGGTGTAGAAGTCGGAAGCCTCTACTGTCACCACGCTGCCTTCAGCCTTGTATACGCTTGCCTGCGGGTTGTGCACCGAACTGGCCCAGTAGGCTGTTTCGCCGGCCGTCTTGCCGTCTTCCGGGCGCCCGCCCACGTTGAGGCTACGGTGTATTGTGGTGAGCTCTTTTCCCTGGCCTATCAGGTGGATGAACGGCTTGTTCGCAGGTATTTTCACCGAGCCTTCATACGACCCGGCTTTCACGAATATGAGCCATGGCGACGTGCGTCCGGCAGGGGCGTCGTCGATGGCCTGCTGTATGGTGGCATACTGGCCCGTTCCGTTGGTTGCCACAACGGCGTTGAACACCCCGTTGGCGCTGGCTGCGGCCAGCGTGGCGGTGTTGATCAGGGCTGCCACGGCTGCCATGGCTGCCCTTCGTGTTGATGGTGTTGTCTTCATTGATATATAATTTTAGTTAATGGTAATGTGTCTGTGGTTATGGCTGTCCATGGCTTTCGGGGCGCCATCGGCCGGTTGGCGTGTGGGCCGCCAGTTGGTTTGCGATTTCAAAGTTACCAAATATTGCCGGAATAACTGCGTCCCCGGTGGGCTTATTTGCCAAAGCCAGGCTGGCTGTGGCGTTTTTTTTGCTCATGGCTTTGGGCCGCTTGCCGTCATGCCGGCCCGGCGCGGTGCTTACGTTGCCGCCGCGAGGGGGCTTGCACCACAGTCAGCCTTTTGCCCGGCGAATGCCATCCCTTATATTTGTATAATGCTTTTCAGGCACCCTGATCGACTATCATTCCTCGTGCCGGCTGCCTTGTTTCGGCTTGGCCCTGTTGGCCTTTGACAATGGCTCAGGTCAATCTGTCTGCCAATGGCGCCTATTTGTTTTGCCACCTGGCGGCAGTTTGGGCTTTGGCGGGTGTTCGCCTGCACCACGCCATGTATGGTCAGGCTTGCCGTGGATGTGGCTTCTGTTGATGAAAATGTATGGTTTTTGTCAATGCCGTCATTGGCCTTAGCTCTCGGCCCGGGCAGCGGTGGTTTGGGCTATGTGCCGTTTTGCAGTCTGAAACGGGCCGTATTGATTGGCCAAACGTGCCGTTCCGCACGGCAGAACGGCACGTTTGGCGCCGAGTCATCGGTGGCGTAAAGATATTTTCTGCATGTCACCATGTTTTGTCACGTGCCCGTCGGGCCTTGTTCGTTGGCGCCGTGGGCTTTGGACTCGCCTTGGCCGCTGGCATCGTCCTCGCCAGCTGCAGCCTTGATGTTGCGCATCAGCCCCTCGTATTTGCAGCGTTTCACGGCGCTTCCTTTGAACAGGCGCCGGTATCTGTCGGGCGTCAGCGCGTGCCAGTCGGCTTTGCGCATTGCCATCAGCTCGTCGTCAGGCTGCAGTTCGGCGGCAGTTGCCTTTGGCGCCCTTGCGTTGTGGGGGCATGCGGCCTGGCACCTGTCGCAGCCGTATATGCTGTTGCCCATGGCGGAAGCTATGCCGGGCGGTATTGGGCCCCGGTTTTCAATGGTCTGGTACGACAGGCACCGGCGGGCGTCGAGCGTGCCGTCGGGTCGCAGGGCGTGGGTGGGGCATGCCTTGGTGCATGCGTGGCACGAGCCGCAATGTCCGGCTATGGGGGCATCGGGCTGCAGGGCCAAGGTGGTGAACACCTCGCCGAGGAAGAACATGCTGCCCGCCCCGGGTATGATGAGCTGGTGGTTGCGCCCCGTCCAGCCCAGTCCGGCCTGCATGGCCCAGTAGCGTTCGAGCACGGGGGCCGTGTCGCAGCACACCCTTGTCACAGCCACGCCACCGCCGGTTGCGCCGCCCGGTTGTGGCTCGGCCATGGCCGCGGCCTGTTCCATGTGGGCGGCAAGCGCCCTGAGCCTTGCTTTCACAGCGTCGTGGTAGTCTTTGCCATAGGCGTAGGCGGCTATCTGGTATTCGTCGGCTGGCATGGTGCGCTGTGGGGCATAGGCCATGGCAACGCACACCACGCTTTTTGCCCCGGGCAACAACAGGTCGGGGTTGAGCCTTATGTCGGTGTGGCGGGCCATATATTCCATGCCGGCATGGCACCCGTTGCCAATCCATGAGCGGAAGGCCGAGGCGGTTTCGGCGTCGACAGGCGTAGCCCTGGCTATGCCGCAAGCAAAAAAGCCGAGGCTTAGCGCCTCGGCTTTGATGCTGCTGCTGAGCTGTTGTTCAGTCGAAAGTCTTGAATTCATATCCTTGTTCTTTGAGCCACTTTATGGCTTCAGGCAGTGCGTAGTGCAGCTTGTCGATGCTTCGTAGCGAGTCGTGGAACGTTATGATTGACCCGTTGCGTGTGTAACGCTTCACATTGTTGAGCACTTCTTCTGCCGTCATCCACTTTGAGTAGTCGCGGGTGACCAAGTCCCACATCACGATGCGGTAGCGGCGGCCAAGCCAGAAATACTGGTCGGGGCGCATCCAGCCGTGCGGCGGGCGGAATAGATTGGTGTGCAGGAGCTCGTCGGCCTTCTGTGCGTTGGCGTTGTATGTGGCCACCGTGTGGCGGAATCCACCCATGTGGTTGAACGTGTGGTTGCCAATCCTGTGGCCGGCAGCCACCACCTTGCGGTAAAGGTCGGGGTGCTTGCGCACGTTGTCGCCCACCATGAAGAACGTGGCGTGCACTCCGAAGTTTGCCAGAGTGTCGAGTATGAACGGTGTGGCTTCGGGAATGGGGCCGTCGTCGAAAGTCAGGTAAACCGACTTCTCATGACGGTCCATTCTCCATGTAGCCCTTGGGTACAGCCAGCGGAGCCATATTGAAGGTTGCTCTATGAACATCTCGATTATTGGCCTTGGAATGTTCCGCCCTTGCTGCGGTACATATTTACTAATCCGTCGAGTTCCTTGAGCTTCTTCTCGCTCCATTCGCGGTCGGCCGAAGCGCCGTCCATGGCTGCCTGCTGCAATATGAATATGTGGAGCATGCAGTCGCGCTGGGCGCTGGCAAACCTCATTCCGCCGAGGCTGCAATACCACTTGAGGTACTGTTCAGACTTCGTCCACAGTTTCTTGAGTATGTCCATGCCCTTGGCTTTCTGCCCGAGCTCGATGTACAGGCGTGCCTGGTCGAGCGAGCCGGAGTTGAAGTCTACGGGCACATTGTACTCGGGTATCATCTTGTCGGCATAGGCCAGCACCTCGGCAGCCTTGGTCTTGTCGCCCTCGCCCATAAGGTTCATCGCCAGCTGGACAAAGAGGCGGCGGTGGGTGTAGCACATGCGCATCACGGTCTCGTCGAGATAGAGGCCCGGCTTGTCCAGCCCGCCGTACTTGAACTTGTGCATCATGTTGTCATACGTGCGCTTCGTGTCGAAGTTCTTGGCTCCGGGAGCGTTGGTGGTGAACGGTGTGATGCGGTTGGCAAGGCCTTCCTGCACAAAGTTGTCGCCGAGGTTCATGTAGTTTTCCTGGCCCACGGTGGTGGCAACATACACGGGGCGTGTCCAGTTGCAGCGGTCAATCATCTCGAGCATCATCAGGTTGCCCTTGTAGAGGGCGTTCTTCCCCTTGAGCGAGATGACCATGCGGTCGGGTATGCTGTCGGCTGCCATCATCATGCCGCTCTTCTTCACCGCCTCCTTGTCGATTGTCATGTAGACGGTATCGGTGGGAATGACGTGCACATTGTCGCTTCCGGTGAGCAGCTTCACCACTTCGCGCTGCTCGTTGCTCATCTTGTTGCGAACCCAGTAGGTAAGTATGTTGCGCAGTTCGAACGGATTGTCGCCGAACATCTTCTTTGCTTCGTCGGGATATGTCTTGTAAAGCTCCCTGATGGAAGCCTTCAGGCTCGGGTCAACCTGCACATACTCGTTGGTGCCGCTGCAATATTCGAGTCGGCTCCAGCTTATCGGCACCGATGGGGAGTCGTAGGCCGGGCGGCGCATCTGGTCTATATACCAGTCTGTCTGCAGGTAGCTCAGGTTGCATACGCGTGCATCTGTGCGCACTCCTTCGGTGTCTTGGTTGTACCACAGCGGGAAGGTGTCGTTGTCGCCGTTGGTGAACACTATCGGGTTGCCGCTTTCCTGAAGCGACATTAGGTAGTTCTGGCCGAAGTCGCGGCAGGTGTATCGGCCGCTGCGGTCGTGGTCGTCCCATGTCTGCGATGCCATTTGTATAGGCACAAGCAGGCAAACAACGCTCACAATGGCTGCCAGCACGGTCTCGTGGCCCTTGAGCCTGCGGTTGATTTCGTCTATTATGGCTGCTACGCCCATGCCGCACCATATTGCAAACGCATAGAACGAGCCAGCGTAGGCATAGTCGCGCTCACGCGGTTGCATCGGCGTCTGGTTGAGGTATATCACGATTGCGAGGCCCGTCATGAAGAAGAGGAAGAACACAACCCAGAATTGGCGGATGCCTTTGTGCCCGCGGCGCAGTGACTGCCAGAACAGACCGATGATGCCCAGCAGCAACGGCAGGCAGTAGAACACGTTGTGCCCCTTGTTGTTCTTTAGCTCGTCGGGCAGCTTGCTCTGGTCGCCCAGGCGCCAGTTGTCAAACCACGAGAAGCCGGTAATCCAGTTGCCATGCTCCAGTTCGCCGTTGCCCTGCAGGTCGTTCTGCCTTCCGGCGAAGTTCCACATGAAGTAACGCCAGTACATGAAGTTGCATTGGTAAGACAGGAAGAAGCGTATGTTCTCCATTTGTGTGGGCACTTTGACCATGATCTCTTCTCCGCAGCGGTCGTAGGGCACGTTGGTGCCGTCGACACCACCCATCCAGCTCTCGTAGGCACCGGCGTGGAGGTCGCTGTACATCCTTGGGAACAGCATGTTCTGGGCGTATTCGTAAGAGTCCTTGGTGCGCACCACGAAGTATGAGTCTTTCTCGTCCTTCGAGGCTTTCTCCTTCCGCTGGTATACAGGGTCGCCTGTCTTCATCACCGGGCGGCAGTAGTTGCCGTCGCGCTCGAGGGCCACTTGCGATGTGTAGGCGCGCCCGTAGAACAGCGGACGGTCGCCGTACTGCTCGCGTCCGAGGTATTCGCCAAGCGTGAATATGTCTTCTGGCGAGTTCTGGTCCATCGGGGGGTTGGCCGAAGAGCGTATCACAATCACGGCGTATGATGAATAGCCTATCATGAGCATGAGCATGCAGAGCAGTGAAGTGTTCTTTATGCGCGACGAAACCAGC
The DNA here is from genome assembly GCF_023336985.1 of Marseilla massiliensis. Classification (NCBI taxonomy): domain Bacteria; kingdom Pseudomonadati; phylum Bacteroidota; class Bacteroidia; order Bacteroidales; family Prevotellaceae; genus Marseilla; species Marseilla massiliensis. Next base: position 38,622 of record NZ_JAMBLP010000024.1, read on the forward strand.
GGCTGTCCTTTGCGCTTCCGCTGTATGATGAACCACAGCACAACGAGTATTATCACGCCAATCACCACAGAGCTGATGCCGTGGCCGTAGAACGGGATGCCGAGCATGGCAATTGCGAGCAGGAAGGCAATGTTGCTTCGCTTCTCGTTGTGGTCGCTGTAAGTCTCATAGATGGCCCAGATGATGCATGCTATGAGCAGGAAGATGTAGATGATCTCTCCGGTGTTGAACGGGCATCCAAGCACGTTGACAAAGAAAAGCTCGAACCATCCGCCCACTTGGACGATGCCGGGAACCACTCCGTAGAGCACTGCGGCGAGGATGACTATGGACACTGCCAATGCAGCCAGTGAGCCGCGCAGGTCGGCTTTGCCCGTGCGGTTGGGGAAGCGGCGGTAATAGTATACGAGCACTATGGCCGGGACGCAGAGCAGGTTGAGCAGGTGGACACCTATGGACAGGCCTGTCATGTATGCAATGAGCACCAGCCAGCGGTCGCTGTGGGGCTCGTCGGCGTGCTCATCCCACTTGAGTATGAGCCAGAACACAACGGCGGTGAATGCCGAGGAGTAAGCGTAAACCTCGCCTTCGACGGCGCTGAACCAGAAAGTGTCGCTGAAAGTGTATATCAGGGCGCCAACCATTGCAGACGCTTCGATGGCAATCAGCTTGCCCGTGGTGAGTTCGTTGCTGCCGCCAACGAGCAGCCTGCGTGTCAGGTGTGATATGCTCCAGAACAGGAACATGATTGTTGTGGCTGACAGCAATGCGCTCATTATGTTGACCATGCGTGCAACTTGCGACGGGTCGCTGGCGAACTGAGAAAAAAGATTGGCTGTCAGCATGAAGAACGGGGCTCCGGGCGGGTGTCCTATTTCAAGTTTGTAGCCTGTTGTTATAAACTCAGGACAGTCCCAAAAACTGGCTGTCGGTTCGATGGTGGAGCAATAGACTACGGCGGCAATGGCAAACGCCAGCCATCCGAGGATGTTGTCCACAAGCCTGAATTGTTTCATTGGTTGATGTGTTGTTGTTCTAAGTTCATGTTTTTAACAGCTGCAAAGTTAGTACAAAAATGAGTAGATAGTGTGTGTTTTGTCTTTTTTAACTCATGGGTTTTCTTCCTATGGGCTTGTTGCACATTGTGGTTGGCATGCTTGCGACTAAGGGCCACAACGGCAATTGTGGCCTGTTTGTCGCTTGTCAATGGTGGCATTGTTGGGCAGTGGGGACGTGGCTGCCATGTAAAGAAAACTTTTTCGGCATGCTGCTTGTGTGCCGGAGTGTCGGCCTTCGGGCAGCGTGGCATCGGCTATCGGTTCATCGTGATTACATGCCTGGCTGCCGAGGCTATGTATTCGCGGTCGTGGCTTACCATGACAATGGCGCAGTCGCTGTTGATTCCGGCCAGAAGGCTGTGCATCTGGTCTTTGAACTGCCTGTCGATGTAGGTGTCGGGTTCGTCGAGCACGAGCACTTCGGGCTTGGCCACAATAGCCCTTGCCAGCAGCACCCGTTGCAGTTGGCCTCCGCTGAGCGCCTTTATGGGCCGTTGGCTTATGTCGTCTATGCCCATGGCGCTTATGGCCCTGTCTGCCATGTCGCGGTGTTCGCGCTTGAATCGGCCCCACAGGGGCTTGGTGCCGCACAGGCCCGAGAGCACCGTGTCGTAGACGGAGATTGGGAAATCGTGGTCGATGGCGTTGTATTGCGGCAGGTATCCCATCCTCAGGTGTGCCACCTTGTGGCCGCCTCTGTAGTATTCCACGGTGCCGGACATAGGTTTCAGCAAGCCCAGGATGACCCTCAGCAGCGTTGTCTTGCCGCTGCCGTTGGGGCCGGTGATGCCTACAAAGTCGCGCTCGGCAACGCTCATGGACATGTCTGTTATCTGTGCGCGGCCTTCATATCCGGCGGTTACGCCGTTGAGGCATATTATTTCGTGCATAGGGCGTCGGCAATCTTCAGTAGCTCGGCCTCCCAGTCGTAGCTCAGAGGGTTTATCTCAATTGTCTTGACGTTGGTTTCCTTGGCCACGACACCTGTGTTTCGGTTGGCATACTCCTTTTGCACGAACATTATCCTGGTGCCTTTTTGCCTGGCCGAGTCGATCAGCTTTGCCAGCGAGGCTGCCGATGGCTCGTGGCCGTTGGCCTCGATTGCCATTTGCTCGAGGCGGTAGTCGCGGGCGAAATAGGTGAGTGCCGGATGGTAGATGATGAACGAGCGGTTGGTGCATTCGTCGGTCTTGGCGCTTATCTTGGCGTCAAGGTCGATGATTTTCCATGTCAATGAGTCGAGGTTGGCCCTGAAATAGGCCGAGTCTTTCGAGTCGATGCGGCTCATGGCCTTGCAGATGTTGTGGGCAATGCGCAGGGCGTTGGCCGGCGACGTCCATGTGTGCGGGTCGGCTGCGCTGCCTTTAGATACTTGCAGCGGTTCGATGCCTTCCGACGAGTCGACCACAATAAGGTGCTGTGCATTGGCTCCGAGGCGTTTCATCCATGTGCGCTCGAAGCCAAGGTTGCCGGCTTTTATGTACAGCTCGCTTTTGGCCAGCGCGGCCATTTGCTGTGCCGTGGGTTCGTAAGTCTCGGGGCTGGCGCCGTTGGGCACCATAGTCACGACGTCAAACCTGTCGCCGCCAATCTGTTCGGCGAAGTATCTCAGGGGTTCGATAGTCACGGTTATCGTTGGCTTTTCCGGCGTGCCATCTGTGCATGCGGCAAGCATTGCCAAGCCAAGCAGTAGGTATATTACTCTCTTCATCTTGTGTTCAGTGTATAAAGAAATCGGCACCGTATACCAGTGCCACATATCTGAGCAGCTTGCCCAGCGTCACGGCCAGCAGCGTCACGCCGACATTGGCCCGAAGCAGGCCCAGCATGACGGTTATGGCGTCGCCTATTACGGGTACGAAAGCAAAGAATCCCATCAGTGCGCCGCGCCCGGCCATGAACCGTTCGGCCCGTTCGAGGTCGCTTTTCTTTATCCGCAGGAATCGCTCTATCCATTCCGGCTTGCCCAGTCGGCCCAGGCCGTAGTTGAACATGCTGCCGGCCACGTTGCCCACCGTGCCATAGGCTATGAGCCAGGCGGGGTCGAGCCCGGCGGCAAGCAGCCCCACCATCACAACCTCGCTGCTGAACGGCAGTATGCTTGCGGCGAGGAACGAGGCTATGAGTATGCCTATATAGCCGTAGTTTATCAGAAGTTCGTTGAGGGCATCCATAGGTTGAAGGCTGTCAGGGCCAATGTGGCGACCACGATGGCGCAGAAGGCCACGTTGGTCACCTTGGTGTTGGTGAGCGTTATGAAATGTGCTATCAGCGGACTTGTGTTTACTATCATCATGCGCAGGGCCAGTTCGTAGTGTTGTGGCTGCAGTATGGCAAGTGCGGCCGAGGCTATGTCCATTGTGATGAAGCAGCTGTAGAACATCCTGGTGCGTATCTTGTCGTTGATGCTCTGCCGCCGGTAGTGTATTATCCCGGTTGCGGCCATTGCCATGACGAAGGCCATTGTGGCCACTTGGTTGGCGGATAGCAGGCTGAAGTCGCACAGCGGGCCGGTGGCCGCCAGTTGGCCGAGGTGGTCGGCAAGCATGGGCAGATGGCCTGTATAGAGCGCAATGGCAGCTGCCAGCCAGTAGGGCAGGCACAGGCCCAGCACCGATGCTGCCACTGTGCGCAGGCTGGCGGAGCGCACAAAGGCCGCCATCAGCAGCCAGAGCACCGGCGCGAAATACAGCATCTCGGCGTAGAAAAGGCTTCCGGTGCTTATGCTCATGAAGGCATAGAACGTGAGTCCGGCCGCCTGCCTGTCCTGGTAGCTGCGGAACAGAGCTGCGTATGCGGCGATGGCAAACAGCTCCATGGCCGCCCCGCCTGCCGAAGTGAACAGGAAGGCGGCGGCGCACGACAGGGCGATGAATGCGCATGACACCATGCGGCTGTACACCCTGATGAGTGCGTTGGCGTTGTTAAGCTCGACCATGAGGTAGGTCGACGCGGCGAAACAGCCGAACTGCATCCACAGCCCGTCTGAAACAAGCCCGCCGGCCATCCACACGAGTGTGGCGTAGATGGCTGCGGCGGGCAGAGTCATGCGGCTCTCCGACACGTTATTCTGCAGTCGTCTTGCCATTGGTTGTTGCCTTCTGTGTTTTGTTACAGGTCTTGGCCAATGTCGCGGCGGAAGTACTTGTCGGTGAAGTGTATCTTTTCGGCCTCGGTGAACGACTTGCGAAGGGCCTCGCCCTTGTCGGCGCCGTATGAGCTTACGGCTATGACGCGGCCGCCGGCTGTCACCACACTGCCGTCTTTGATGGCTGTGCCGGCGTGGAACACAATGCTGCCTTCCACCTGGTCGATGCCGGTTATGGGATAGCCTTTCTTGTATTCCTGCGGGTATCCGCCGCTAACCATCATCATGCATACGGCCGAACGCCCGTCAAACTCGATGCCACGCTTGTCGAGGTCGCCGGCTGCCACGCCCTCAAACAGGTCTACTATGTCGCTCTTAAGGCGCAGCATGACGGTCTCTGTCTCCGGGTCGCCCATGCGGCAGTTGTATTCTATGACCATCGGGTCGCCGTCGACGTTGATCAGCCCGAAGAATATGAAGCCTTTGTAGTCTATGCCCTCGGCGGCCAGCCCGTCGACAGTGGGGCGTATGATGCGGTCTTCCACCTTCTGCATCCACTCTTTCGTGGCAAACGGCACGGGGCTCACGCTGCCCATTCCGCCGGTGTTCAGGCCCGTGTCGTGCTCGCCAATGCGCTTGTAGTCCTTGGCCTCGGGCAGTATTTTGTAGTGGCGGCCGTCGGTGAGCACGAACACCGAGCACTCGATGCCGCTGAGGAACTCCTCGATGACAACGCGGGCAGACGCCACGCCGAACATCCCGCCGAGCATCTCGCGAAGCTCGCGCTTGGCCTCTTCGAGCGTGGGGAGTATCAGCACGCCCTTGCCGGCGCAAAGGCCGTCGGCCTTGAGCACGTAGGGAGCCTTGAGGCTCTCAAGGAAGGCCAGCCCTTCGTCGAGCGAGGTGCCGTCGAACGTGCGGTAGCGGGCTGTCGGTATGTTGTGCCGCTGCATGAAAGCCTTGGCGAAATCCTTTGAGCCTTCGAGCACGGCACCGGCCTTCGACGGGCCTATCACGGGGATGGCCGCCGTGCGGGGGTCGGCCTTGAAGTCATCGTATATGCCCTTTACGAGCGGGTCTTCCGGCCCTACAACGACCATGTCGACGGCATTTGCCACGGCAAAGTCTTTCAGCTTGTCAAATTCGTTCACGCCTATGGCCACGTTCTCGCCGCAACCCGTGGTTCCGGCATTGCCCGGGGCGATGTACAGTTTGTCGACCTTGGGGCTTTGGGCTATCTTCCATGCGAGGGCGTGCTCGCGCCCGCCGCTTCCTAACAGTAGTATGTTCATAGTGTCAGTCCTTGTTTTGGGATTATTGTTGTCTTGTGTTTGCACCTGTTGTTGGTGGGGCTTCGTGCGGCCTTACCTGACTATTGATTTCTCCATGCCGCCCCTGTTGCCGCTGCTTATTATGTATATTCCCTTTGGAAGGCCCTGCAGGGCGCCGGCCTTGTCGACGTCGCGGCGCACCATTGTGCCCCCGATGGTATAGACGCACACCGTAGCCGGCCGGCCGCCGGTGGCCTCGGTGATGGCCGACGGGCCGTCGCTGTCGTAGTGGTCGTAGCTGAAGGCCACGGCGGTCTTGTCTCCCCACACGTATTGCTCAAGCCCCGGGTAGTCTACGAAGGGGTTGCGGTTGCCCTGCAGCTCCCATACGGCCTCGTTGCGCTCGGTCTCTTTCTGGCTCACGGGGTCTTCCTTGGCCCATCGCAGCAGCAGGTCGAGTGCCCAGCGGCTGAGGGCCGGGTAGGCCGTTCCGTCGAGCATGTCGCTCTGCCAGGTGGCTACACGCTTCTCGTAGCACGTCACCATGTAGAAATAGATGCGCGCGAAGTCGCCCTTATACTCGTCGGCCGGCTCGAACACCGTGCCCGAATATCCGCTCGTGGTTGAGCGTCCGAGCTTGCTGAAGCCTCCTGCCGACTGATATTGCTCGCCGTTGGTCTCGCCGAAGGGGTAGTTGCCGCGGCGGTTGTTGACGTATCCGTCGGTGGGAACGATGTGCACCAGGTCGGTGTACATGGGCCTGGCGTCGTTGAACCAGCTCTTTGGCATAGAGTGCTCGCGGTTGTACGAGTCGCCCTCTTTCTTGTAGTTTGCCCCCTGCTGCGGGCCGCCCATGGTGTAGTTGGTGGCGCTTGAGTACATGTCCCACACCTTGCCGTCGCTGCGCCTGTCGGTTGTGTAGAAACATTTCCACAGGCCCGAATACGATATTGCGCTGTGGTCGACAATCACTTCGGCCATGGCCGTCTTCAGGCTTTTGCCTGACTTGCCGTCGGCCGGCCTGTAATAAGTGCCGCTGTTGTTGGGCCCTTGAGCGAGGGCTACGCACGCTCCGAGCATCATGGCCGCCAGTGAGGCCAGTCTGCGGTGGCGTACAGTGGAGTTGGGTGTCATGTATTGTTGTCTTTTGATTATTCCATGCAAAGTTAGTCCTTTGTTCCCAATTAGCCAAAAGTTATATGTGAAAAGTGCTGTGGTGTGGTTCTTATTGACTGAAAATGCCCATGCCTGAGTGCTTGCTGATATGCCGCAACAAGCGTTTCCCGGCCGGCGGCTTTTCAGAATGTGCCGTTTTGCGGCATCAAACGGCCTGTTCTGTGTTGCAATACGGCACGTTTTGCCGGCCCAAACGGCACGTTTGGGAATTACAATAAGATTGATT